>JAATVJ010000130.1 GCA_014523515.1 Nitrososphaerales archaeon TH1177
ATACTTGTTCAATGAATTATGACCCAGCCTCGGTTAATTATTAATTTTCTAATTTCAATTCTTCTTTTATTATATTCTATAAATTTTATACTCTGGAAAGTATTACTTTATTATGAAACTTGTTATAAATTATTGTATTCAAAAATTTTTTAATAAAGACTTTGATTATGAGATTCTAACAGATATCTATTGCTGTGATAAATTATCCAATTCTATTTTTTTCATTTTAAGTATATTGGTATTGATATGAAATACTGTCCTTTCTGTGGATGTAATTTAGAAATAGTTCTTGTTGATTGAATTAATCTCTCTATCTTTAAATATAAACAAATATAGTAAATCTAATTTTTTAAAAATTCTTTATATAATTCCATAAATTTTTATTTTTTGAATAATAATTGACTAATTTTAACAAAAATATTAGTTTGTTAACAATACTTTAATACTAATAACAAATAATTACAAATGTTATATTGATAAATAAATAAATTTAGACAACTAGATTAACAAGCTGATATAGATTAAACAATAGTATTAATATTATAAACTATTACTAATTTCTATATAAATGACCTCTGGATTCTTGTTTTTTTTATGTAGAAGAATCATTACTATGTTTATAGTCTTATTCTCAGTTCTTGTTCTAACCATTTCCCTTCTAGGTCCCACAATGGATGATGTAATTAAGAATACTGTAAGATCTAATGTAATAGATAGTTTAAGTAATCAAAAAGTTGAGTTTAAAGATCTTACAGAACGCCAAAGATATATTGATCAGCAAATTACACTTCAAATAAAAAATTTAGGGTTAGAAGAACCATGGTATTCTCCGAATCGGTTTCTAAATACTTTATTCAAGGTTATGATGTTAGATCTTGGCAAGTCAAGCTTTTTCGTTAGTGATTCGGGATCATCATCTGTAAAAGATATAATGATTGAAAAAATACCAAAGACTCTTTTACTTTTTACAACTTCAACACTTGTCATTGTTATAATGGGTATCTTATTAGGTATATTTTTGGCCAATCAAGCTGAATCAAAATTAGATAAAGCAAATTCAATTTTTGCTGTTTTCAGTAATAGCATTCCCGTTTGGTGGTTTGGAATGATAATGATATTTATTTTCGCATTTTCTCTTAATATTTTTCCAGCTCGGTCCACACCATTAACTCCTCCTGATAATCCCTTTTATATTTTTGATTTGCTATACCACATGATTCTTCCATTTATTACAATGGTAGTTCTTGGATTCGGATCTGTTGCATATATCGTTAGACATATAGTTTCTGGAATATTAAATGAAGACTTTATTAAAGCAAAATTTGCAATGGGTATTCCTAAAAGGAAAATACTTTACTCATCCGCTTTAAAAAATTCAGCTCCTCCAATAGTTACAATGATAGCTCTAAGTCTATCTGGATCTTGGACTGGAGCTTATCTTGTTGAAACAGTTTTTGATTGGCCAGGAATGGGAAAATTAGCTATTGATGCTATTGGGTTGATGGATGTTCCTATTATTATTGGCTTTACTTATGTTTCTGCATTAATATATCTTATTACAGTTTTTTTTCTAGATATAATTTATGCATATTTAGATCCACGGGTGAAACTAAATGAGTAAATTAAATGATGATAACAATAATAACAAAAATAATAATAATAATAATTCTGATTCTAATATCGAAAATGTAGAAGTTGCTAATACTAAAAAAATAATCTTAAGGAATAGAAAGAAGAGTAAAGCTAATAATAACAATAATAGGAATGATTCATCCTTTTTATCTGAATTTAAACGAAGCAAAAGCGGTATTGCAGGAGTAGTCATTCTTTTATTTTTGATATCTATGACCATATATGCTTTTTTTGGTATACCATTTACATCTTTTAAAGAATGGAACAATCCAAATTATTGGATAGATAATCCTAGAATTGCATCACCTGTCTGGAGTAATTTCGGTGGCTTTTTTGGTGAAAAAACGCCTGCACATATAATTCTTTCTTCAAATACTGCTGATAATGATAAATATATGAATAATAATGAGAATAAGGTAACAATATCTAATACAAATGAAAATGGAATCAAAGTCATTACACATTCATATAATATTAATTATGATTATGATCTTTCACCAAATGATTTTATGATAACCTATTCATTATATAAAGAAAAAGTACCTCCTCCTGCCATTGAGATAGAAGTATCAAGACCAGACAAACATAAATTTGACATTTATTTCGATTCAATTACTCCGTCCATCGCTGGTACAAATCAAACCATAACCTTCGGAAGGATATTTTCTACAGATAGTTTAATCCACCAAAAATTACTTGATTACTTGAAATTTTATGATTATAAGCAAGATTCTTCAAAACCTGAAATAATGCTATTTTCAAATCAGGAAGACCGATCAATCCTAAAAGGAAATTATACTTTCAATATTAAATTCTATCTATTCAATAATGAAGATGATATTCTAAATTCTAAATTAATTCTTGGAGGGGAAAGATTTGGATTAATGGGCACAGATGAATCACGTAGAGATTTAACAGTTGGACTGATGTGGGGAGCACCTGTTGCTTTATTTATAGGTTTATCAGTTTCTACAATTTCTACTGCTATAGGCATGATCTATGGTGTTATTGCGGGATACAAAGGAAAAAGGACAGATGAAGGCCTAATGAGAATTAATGATATTTTCATTGCTTTACCTGGGCTACCAATTTTAATTATATTGGTTTTATTTATTGGACAAAGTATCTTTCTTATTGTTTTATTTTTAATTTTGTTTGGATGGGTAGGCCTCGTCAGAATTTCAAGAAGTTTGGCATTACAGATAAAAAATTTTCAATATGTAGAAGCAGCAAAGCTTATTGGACAACCTGACCACAAAATAATCTTTAAACATATTATTCCTCAATTACTTCCATTAACTTTTGCAAGCATTGCTATATCTGTTCCAGGAGCAATTCTAGCTGAAGCTTCTCTTAGTTTCATTGGTCTAGGTGACCCATCTATTCCAACTTGGGGTCAAATTCTTCATGAAGCTCATACTGCAGCAGCTGCTTCAAGAGGTCTCTGGTGGTGGTTAATACCTCCAGGCATGTTGATTGCCTTGACAGGACTAGCATTTGTTCTTATTGGAAATACCATAGATTCTATATTGAATCCTAAAATGAGAAAAGTATAATTTTATATATTTGTTATCTTATTTCTGTATTTAACTGCTATTATTCTAAATATATATAATAAAAAAAAATTTATTTATGAAAAATCTAATAATAAGAATGAATGTATTTATAAAAAAGATTTATAATTATTTGTATATGTTAAGCTTCTGTAACTATTTTCAAAAACTTGTTATATATGGTACTATGATCTTTATAATTTCTGGATTAAATCTAATTACTAATAGCGATTTCTCATTTGCACAAGTAAATGCTTCTTCTTCTACTCCTATTTCTCCTTCATCCAATAATAACCAGCCAACAGAAGAATCAGTGGAATCAACAAATAGAGATGCTATATTGTCTTATGAACAAGGAAATAGATTTTATAATGCTAAAGATTATGCTAAAGCAATAACATCTTATAAAAATGCAACTACATTTGATCCAAAATGGGCTGCACCATTGATAAAAGAGGGAAATGCCTATTATGAATTAGGCAATTATACTTTAGCTATAGAATCATATGATAAAGCATTTATTATATTGGGGAATCTAGATGAACAAGTAAAATCATTAAATAAAAATACTGGGCCAAAACCCTATTGGCTTAATATTTGGTTTGACAAAGGGGATGCACTTACTAAATTGAAAAAATTCAATGAGGCAATATCTCTATACGATAAATTGATTTCTCTTGATCCAACTTGGGCTAATCCTTGGAACAGTAAAGGATGGGCATTACAAAATCAAGGTAAAAGTGAAGAAGCTGTATCTGCATTTGATAAAGCTACAAAATTAAATCCAACTTGGGCAAAACCTTGGAACAGTAAAGGATGGGCCTTATACAAGACAGGAAAATTTGAAGAAGCATTAACTTCTTTTGATAAAGCAATATCTCTAGACCCAAAGTGGGATAAACCTTGGTTTAATAAAGGAAAAATATATTATGATCTAGGCAAATATTCTGATGCAAAACAATTTTTGGAACATGCATTATCTCTGAACTCGGACCCTAAAACTTCTGTCTTAATAGAAACAGTTAATGCAAAAATGCAATAGTCAACAACAACAATTCAATAACTATAAATATTTTTCACTCTAGATGGACTAACAAAAAATTTTTAAACATATGAGACTAGAAAAATCCTAATGATCTAGGTATTTAAACTATAAATAATTTAATAATGTTTTTGATTTAGAATAATTTAAAAAAATAATGAATATATTTTGGATAGAATATTAAAATTATTCGAAAAATTTTCTAATGGTTGAAATATTATCAGAAGAAAGTCTAATTGTATATGCTGAGGCATCTTCAGAAGAAATCTTAGATAAAGCATCTAGAAATTTCGCCTTTTCTATTCCTCTATCAAAAGTGCCGCCAGATTCCTTAATACAAAGAGGAAACTTTTGCATCTTTAATCCTTTGCTATTTAGATAACTAATAAATTTTGTATACTTAGCAGGATCATATGAATTAACACCTTCCTCATTACATAACATTATCCAAATATCTATTGTATTTTGAAAAAAGGCTTTATCACGTAATTCTTCAAGCGTCATATATCTAAGTATTGAGAGTATGTATTGACATATATTTTTACTCGAGTGTGGGATTTATAAATTGGTAATGTTGAACTACTATATATATGATCTTTTTACGGTATATTGGTTCAGTCTCATTCAATTATTAGACTAATATTATTTCCATTGCGATCATATGCAGCTATTGTGTCATATTCATATGGATAACTAATTATTATGGAAACAAGTCCAAAAAAATTATTCAAATCTTGTAACGATGGTCTGTTAGACCTGCCTGGGTGTGAATGAGCTGTTCCTATATAGGAAAGATCCATGGGCAACTCATTTGTTGGAAAACCCGAGTAATAAGGTCCACTTGATGCAAAAGGAGGAACTACTAATCCATCAATTCTTATTTCTCCATTCTTCTTGCTTTTACCTTGTAAAATAAGAATTCCTTCGTGAGGATGCCATGTTTTCGAGTACGTAATAATTCCATCTGCAGATTGTTTTGTAAGAATGATCTGCCGCTTGTTGTATTCAACTTTTTTGTTTTTGCTTTTTTCGTTACCATTAGCATTAAATGCTTCCTTTTTATTTTTTAAGAAATTAAAAAACAATTATAAAATAAGATAATAAAATGATATTTATTAATATCTACAGATTTTTAAACCTTGAGACATATTTTTTAATGGCTTTATGTCAGATAATGACATGATGACTAAAA
>JAATVJ010000131.1 GCA_014523515.1 Nitrososphaerales archaeon TH1177
CCTTTTCATCTAATTCAAATTCTGTTTTGCCTTTTTCTAAAATGTCTTTGTTTTGAGCAATTTTTTTGACAGTTTTTTGAATTTCTTTTTCCATTTCTGCTTTTCCTATTATATCCAAAAGCCTTGATTCCAAGGCATTGTTATGTATAAATTTACGCAGTCTGTTATTTGATGATACAAGTTTTGCAGAATTATAAATACCTAATAACATCAAAAAGGTTGCTATATTCAAAACTGTTATGGATGAAAGTCCGAAAGAAGGATAGGGACTGACAATTTGTACTATTGCTTGATTTGCTGCAAATATTAAAAATATCCCAAAACCAGAAATAATCATGTATGTCATAATGTTTCTTTCATAACTCATAATTCTAGATATCTTCCAGAATGCAACTCCAAAAACCAATCCTCCAATGGGTTTACTTAATGATAGAAATGCTATTAACATGATAGAAACAGTTATAGGATCAATTTCCAGATATGAGATTAATATGTTACCTAAGATATACTGGTAAAAATAGGTTATTAAAAAATAAATAAGTGGTATAGACAATAAAATCCAGTATACTATAGCATTACTCTGTTTCTCTCTGTAATTGATCATTAATACTGTTGTTGTAATCCAAATACTGAAAAAGGATATAAAGGAAAAGATTCTGTAGACATTACCTAAAAATAGATGCTTACCAAATGATACATCTCCCGAACCTCCAACATATTCTCCAGTAAGCTCTGGTCTTTCACTCACCTTGACACCTGTGTAAACACCAGTTATGATTAAATTAAATGCTATCATTAACGTTGATATAAAATATAAAAAGACTATCAAGTTACGGTTTGATTTATACCAGGAGAAAAATAGCAAAGATAACCATATTATAAAACCTCCTGCTGTTCCATAACTTATCATGATTATAAAAATACTGATCGATGTGTAGTAGTAGTTATAATGGAACTGTTGAAATATCAAAATTCCTATCAAAATTCCTAATAAACATAGGGAAATTAACGAAATTTTATAAAAAGCCTGAACCTTTAATGTCTTATTTAATTGATCTCTTTTAATTGAGCTCTGTAAATACTTTATTATCAAAAATTGTAAAAGTAGACACAATGAACTATTAATAGAAAATAATATTAACTTGCTTTGCATAGGAATAAGGTATTTATCAATAAGATCATTGATCTTAACAACTGAAGTATCAATTAGAACAGTGACTATTAATGCAATCATAAGAATAAGAAATTTTCTCTGGCTAAATGACTTTTTATGATCTATGAGCAAATTTGATGATATTAGGTAGAAAGCACAAAGCCAAACATAATCTTTTTGTATCAGAGTTGCTAAACTGTGATGATATATTGAATAGTATAACTTGCTTTGTTATAGCATCTTTTTTGTTTGTATTATTATTATGGGGAACGTTATCTCCTGTTTTAGCTTCAAAGTCAGTAAGTATTTTTCCACCAGAAAGCAAACCATATGGTTTAACATTTGCTGAACATCAAAAGAACTTCTGGAAATGGGTATTAGGGATCCCTGCGAATGAAAGTCCTGTTAACGATCGTACAGGAGAGAAATGCGCAAATGGGCAGTCCAATTCCAATTCATCTGTTTTTTATTTGAGTTTTAATAATGGAGGTATATCTACAAGGTCCTGCGAAGTCCCAGCTGGAAAGGGTCTCCTTATACCAGTAATGCAAGCAGAATTTTCTGAGAAGGAAGTTCCAAATGCATCAATAGAAGATTTACGTAGAACTGTAACGAAGGATCAAGATAGTGTTAACAGTTTGTATCTTAAAATAGGTGATAAAGAGTATAAATATGACGATCTTATCAAATATAGAACTCAAACAGACGTTTTTGAGGTTGTCTTTCCTGATAATGGAATTTTTGGAGTTATTGAAGGTGGTGTTTCTAAAGTTATAGGTGATGGATTTTATATAATAACTGAACCGCTTACGAAAGGGAATTATCCTGTTCATTTTAAATCGAGTTTAATGTGTCTGGATCCAGATTGTGCAGAACCTAATTTTGCCCAAGATATAAAATACAATATAATTGCAGAATAAATATATTTGTATTAACCTTCTACTTTTTTATCATAATCTCACTTTAGGTTCTTTTTTACATTTTTTCATACTCAATATTCAATTTTAGTTCAAAATGGCTGAAAAAAGAATAAAAAACAAAAATCTGATTTTTTATTCAAAAATCCAAAACAATATGTTTTAAAAAACTAAAAATTAAAAAAATAATAAAAGAAAATTTTATGAAATTTTTGTAAAATAAACTCAGCTTATTACTTTCTCAATTTAACTGATAATAATTGTCTCTCATCTTTTAAAGAACATTATTGTTTGACTAAGAGAGAGAATGTAAAAATGTCTACTACAAAAGGTAAAAATATATTGATAGTAGATGATGATAAAGATCTCACTGATCTATTTAAAACATTTTTAGAATATGACGGATGAAAAAGGAATTTGCTATGTGGAAGTTAAAATAAATAAAGTTAAATCTTCTTTTCGTAATAACAAAAATATGTTATTTGATATTAAATAACCCTAGGCAGATATTATCGAGTCATTGATAATATCATTAGTTTTTGAACTATATGAAAATACAATTTATCAAACTATCAAAAGATCATATATATTTAATAATTATTTATAATTTTACTATCTAAAATAAATTCTTTGTATTTGATTTTACATTCTCTACACTTGTAAAGTATCATTTGTTGACCGGTATTACGTTCTACTTTATTGACATAAAGCAATGCCTGTTTACAAAATGAACATTTTATCTTAAATTTCAATAGTATTCATCCTAATTGTTATATTAACATTTATTTGAATAAGTTTAATTTAATTCCCTAAGTAGTTAATTTCTTTAAGATTATTACTGAAATGTTATTTTAGATAACTATCCCTATCTACTAAAAATATTATTTTAATTTTAAATATTTGATTTGATATAATTACATAGTATAGTTTAGTAATCTTAAACTTAGAACAAATTATAAAAAATGTTTGTTATAGTTATTTTATTGTAGGTATTATTTTTATCCGACTAGCATCACTGGAAAACTCGTATTTCCAGTGTTGTTGCTCAAGTCAATAACAGGATCGAATGTCTGGCCGTTGTCGTTACTTGCTCTGAAAAAGATATCGGTATCTGAACCATTACTGTTATCTATCCACGAAACATATACATTGTTTCCAGAAACAAGCATATTATAATAACTATTGAATTTCATATTTATATATGATAGATAGTATTGGAGGAATAGTAATATTTGTTTCAAATCAAGTATGGATTTCTCAATATGAAATTGTCAAATCAGAGTAAAAAACCCAGAGGAGAATTTAATACAAATGATGGTGAAGATATATTCTTGATTATTTTACACATCATATGAAAATTGATTTTGAATATGATGAATCAATTTCCTAATCCTTTAAAGAAACAGACTATAATTAATGATAGTAACTTAAAGACGATAAGAAATATACAATATAACTAATTTCTCTAATATTCTTTGATATTTATTATATACAATAGGTAAATATTAGATATGAAATGTATAATGATAGTATAGAAATTACATTATTTTCTTTATTATTGTGTTATATTTTAGCTATCATTATAGTAATAACTATTATTAATTATAATTATAATCCTGATAATCAATTTTCTATTCTATATATTCAAGCCCAACCAGACAATATTGACAATAATAGCGATGATAACAATAATGACGATAATAACAATAAAGGAAAA
>JAATVJ010000132.1 GCA_014523515.1 Nitrososphaerales archaeon TH1177
CTTCCTTTTTATTTTTTAAGAAATTAAAAAACAATTATAAAATAAGATAATAAAATGATATTTATTAATATCTACAGATTTTTAAACCTTGAGACATATTTTTTAATGGCTTTATGTCAGATAATGACATGATGACTAAAAGCTGTACCATGATCTTGTCTGAATTAGGACCATTTGTATTTGAAAGCAAAGACAAGTTTATTTATTCAAAAAAATTTAAAGATATAATTTCTTCTAATATTCTAATTTCTAATGGTGATTATTCTGAAATACTTGATATTTCTGATAAATTACGTATATATGAATCTGTATTTTGTAATGATATGGGACTAATATCCTATCTTCGAAATAATGGAATAAATATTTACATTATGCCTTCTGATAAAATTAAAGAAATTTCAAAAAATAAGCTAAACTACTTTATCCAAGCTGGTTTTGCTGAAAATGAACTGGATGCACATAAACAACTACGAAAATTTGCTCTGGATTTCTCCTCTAGCAAAGTACGACGAATTTCAGAGAAACTTGATCTCCATATCAGTCAATCAATTAATGCTCTTGATGAACTAGATAAAATCATAAATGTAATAGGTGCAAGACTTCGTGAATGGTATGGATTACATTTTCCAGAACTTGATTATTTAATTCAAAATATTTTTACCTATGCTGAAATTGTTAGATTAGCTGGCAATAGGAACAATATCAACCTAAATATGCTTAAAAATCTTGGCATAGAAAGCAAAAGAGCAGAAATTATACTTGAAGCTGTTAAAAGAAGTAAAGGTGGTGATATTTTAGAAGAGAATGTGTCTATAATCAAAAAACTTGCTAATGAAGTTATAATGCAAACTGAATTAAGACGAATTCTTGCTAATCAAATTGAAGAATTAATGGAAAAAATTGCTCCAAATATTAAGGAATTATTAACTGCTACAGTTGGAGCACGATTGATTGCTAAAGCTGGAAGTCTTCAAAAGCTTTCTATAATGCCAGCTAGTACTATACAGATAATAGGAGCTGAAAAAGCACTTTTTAGATCTTTAAAAACAGGAGCTCCACCTCCAAAACATGGAATTTTGTTTCAACATCCTATACTACATTCGGCGCCAAAATGGCAAAGAGGAAAGATTGCCAGAGCAATTGCTTCAAAGATCGCTATTGCAGCAAGAATAGACCTATTTCGGAAAGGTGAAAAGGATCAGTATATTTCTGAACAATTGAATAAACGAATATCTGATATCCAAGAAAAATATAAGCAGCCAAAACTGGAAGAACACAAGCCTCCAAGAAAAGAAATAAAGATGAATTATAATAGAAATCCCAGAAAACGCTTCAATAAATTTAGTAAAAAACATGACAAGAAAAAAAAATTTAAGAGAAATAAATTTTAATTAAAAATTATATTTTCTTTTTAGAAAAAATCATTGTATGTTATATTTAAATATCAATTAACAATCATTCATTTCTGTATCTAGATGAAAAATACTATTAACAGTACTGATCAAAATGAATTATTATTATTATCTTCATCTTCTGCAAATGATTTTAATAATGACTTTGATGGTTACAAATGGGTCAATTTTAATGGCCAAAAAAATTTAGCTACATTGAATTTAATCAAAGGGAATGTGGTATATAACGAAAAACTAATACTAATAGATAAGGAAGAATATAGACTCTGGGATCCATTTAGAAGTAAACTTGCTGCAGCTTTAATTAAAGGTCTAAGAAATCTCCCTATAAAAAATAAAACAAAAGTACTTTATTTAGGTGCATCTACAGGAACTACAGTTAGCCATATTTCTGATATTATAGGAAATTCAGGGGTAATTTTTGCAATAGAGTCATCTATTAGAGTGGCCCGAGAACTTATAGAAAATGTTGCATCAAAAAGAGAAAATATAATACCAATAATAGAAGATGCAAGAAAACCATTATCCTATTTTTCTACATACGGTGAAGTCGATGTTGTATATTGTGATATTGCACAACCTGATCAAACTGAAATAGCAATAAACAATTGTAAAATCTTTCTTAAAGATGGTGGTAAAATATTGCTGGTAGTTAAGACACGAAGTATAGATGTGACTCAAGATCCAAAAACAATTATACTTCAAGAAGCAAACAAACTTGAAAATAGTGGATTTAATATAGAACAAATTATATATCTTGATCCTTATGATAAAGATCATGGATTAATACATGCCACATATATAGCCTATCAAATAAATTCATAAATCTTGCCTTGTCTGCAAGTTATTTCTCTTATAGGCCTCCATGATTTTCGTACAAAATTTGGAAATTCTTTATATTCCTTAATCCAATTTTTTATAAAATACATAGTCTTTTTATCAGATGGATAACCACTTCCAATATTTTGAAAAATTCCTTCCAAAATTTGAATCTCTCTATCTCTTGTTACTTTTGCAATTATTGATGCTGCAGATACAACGGGATTTATTCTGTCTGCCTTATGCATGGCAATGATTTTAATGTTATTTTTTAAATTTAAATTTGATTTAAGGTAATTTGTATATCTATCGATATTGATATCGCATGAATCCACATAGGCAATATCTGCAGAGATATGTTTAATAATTGATGACATTATTATCCCTTCTAATTTATTTAATTTTTTTTGATATACATTCTCATCAATAGTCTTACAATCAAGTTTGTATATACATACAAATTCTGAAACATCTAAAATTTTATCAAATAGAAAACTTCTCTTATTCTTGGTTAAAGCTTTTGAGTCTCTTACTCCAATATCCTCCAATTTTTTGATATTGGTTTTTTTGATACTTATACCAGCTATTACCATAGGACCTATAACTGACCCTCTTCCAGCTTCATCAATTCCGCATATCAGCAAATTATTATATCTAATTAATTTACTGCCATACATTAAAATTTCTATACAAATAAAGGTTAAACCAAAAGAAAATGAAGAATGGTAATTATAGGCTTAATTCTATTATTATATTTATTAAAAAGTATGGATAATTTTATACAGATTGTAGAAGGTCAAACAAAATTACTTGTTCCTAAAAATTCTCTAGATGTCAAAGTTCCACCCCATTATCCTGCTTTTTTCAATCCTCTTGCAAGTTTAAATAGAGATTTATCGATTTATCTTTATAATATTTTTTTAGATGAATATTACAATAAAAAAAATACTCAAATAACCTTTGCCGATGCATTTGGTGGAATCGGTTCTAGAGGTATCCGAGTAGCAGTTGAAGTGCCAAAAGTTTCCCAAATTTATATAAATGATATTAATGAATTGGCTATAACAGCTGCAAAAGAGTCAGCATTACTAAACAATGTCAATGAAAAGTGTTTTTTTTCAATAAATGAAGTATGTAAATTTCTCATTTCTAGGCCAACAGAAAGAAACAAAAGATTTGCTATAATTGATTTGGATCCATTTGGAAGTCCTTCGCCTTTTATTGACTGTGTTTTACGCTCTATTGAAGATGAAGGATTGATTTCTATTACAGCAACCGATACTGCTGTTTTAAGTGGAATCTATCAAACTGTATGTCTTAGAAAGTATTTTGGACTATCTATTAACAATACTTATTCAAATGAAGTTGCTATACGCTTATTAATATCTTCAATAGCATTGATTGGTGCAAGGTTAGGAATATCTCTGTCTCCTATTTTTGTTAATTCAAATAGGCATTATTTTCGTGTATTTCTTAAAATATCATTAAGTAATTCAGAAGCTAATAAGGTTTTTGATAATCTAGGATATATACGACACTGTTTTAGATGTGGTGATAGAAATCTTACCTATATTTATTCACATGATTTATGTCCAAAGTGTAGTGGTAAATTTAATATTGCTGGTCAGCTATGGATAGGGAAGTTATTTGATAAAAATGTTATATCCAATTTGTTAAAAAAATATTTTTTAGATGATTTAAAGAATGATAAAAAGAATAAACAAATTAAACAAATATTCAATATTAGTTTAGAGGAACTAGATAATATTCCATATTACTTTTCAGTAGATGAAATAGGTTCTATGCTTAAAGCTAGTCCTAAAAAATTAAATGAGATTATCGATAAGATAATTAGTTCAGGTTATCTTGCATCAAGAACAATTTTTCGTTCGACAGGCTTGAAAACCAATGCTTCAATGTCTAATATTTTATCAATACTAAAGAATTAGGCTGTTAAATTCTTGGAAATAAATAAACTCTAATGCTATTATTTATATTGCTTTTTATATACATTATTTCAAAAAATTGGAGAGAAGTAATTTCAATTATCATATGATAATGAAAATCATGTACTTTTATGATAATTATAATTTCTTTTATAAGTATAATAATAAATTATATCACAAGAGCTTAAAGTATAATTACCTATTATTTAAAAATTTTATCTTATTGTTTCTCTATATATTTAGATGTTGTAATTTTACATTTAGAAATTTAAAGAAGATATCTATAATGGTGGTGGTATATTTCATTGGTTAAATTAGAAATAAAAAACGTTACTAAATCATTCTACAGAAGTGATGGAAAACAATCAACGCTAATTAATGCCATTGAAAATATTAATCTATCCGTAAATGATGGTGAATTCGTTTGTCTTGTCGGCCCATCTGGTTGTGGAAAGTCTACTCTTCTCAACATACTGGCAGGATTGGATAATCCAACACAAGGACAAGTAATATTAAATGGTCGACAAATCACTGGAACCGGACCAGACAGAATAATGGTTTTTCAAGAGAATGCTTTGTTTCCTTGGATGAAAGTGATAGATAATGTAGAATTCGGATTAAAAATAGCTAAAGTTGAAAAACTAAAGAGGAGAGAAATAGCGATGCAATATCTCGATATGATGCAATTAAAAAAATTTGCAGAAGCATACGTATATCAACTTTCTGGAGGTATGAAACAAAGAGTTTCAATAGCACGAGCTTTAGTTTTAGACCCCGAAGTATTACTTATGGATGAACCCTTTGCTGCATTGGATTCTCAAACTCGTGATTTATTATTAGTTGAATTACAATTAATTTGGGCTAAAACAAAAAAAACAATTATTTTTGTTACACATAATATTATAGAATCTGTTTGTCTTGGCGATAGAGTCATAGTATTTACTAATAGACCAGGAAAAATAAAAAAAGATATAAAAATCGAACATAGAAGACCTAGGCTAACAGAAGACGATAGCCTTAAAGATTTTCAAAGGCAGGTTCTTTATGAATTAAGATCAGAGATTGTTCATTCACGAAAAGAAAAGAGTGATTTATCTTAACTCTTTTAATATTTCTGTTGCCAATGCAAAATGATTTGGCGAAGTAAGTAAAACCTCATCTGCAATCTTGCCACAATTTCTAATAAATTCTATAGGTTCTTTTTCATATTCTTGCCAATTAAGGCCTATTAGCTCTGCTGATCTTTTATTCTTTTGTGAAGGAAGCATTATACATGCGATTACCTTAATATCAAAAGGCTTAATTATATCTATTATATTCTCTAGATCTTTTAATGATTCAATCGATTGAGTTACAAAGGCATAAGGCTTTGCATCAATCTTTCTTTGAATAGTATTAATATTTCTTATTTTATTTGGAATTGATAGATTTAGTTTTATATATTTTTTAAACTCTTGAGAATTGAGCAGATTAACTACTCTACTCGGTTTTAATAGATTGTGAGTTCCTAAATCGTCTCTAGGCTGATCTCCAAGCAAAATAAGTAAACTCTCAATATTGTATAATATGGAATCAGAAATAATTTGATACATAGATGTCAAATTTCTATCTCTTGTTCTTATACTACATGAAATCTTTATTCCATCATTATATTTTTTTATTATGTTAGCCATAGTAATACTTGAGATTCTTGGAATTCCTAGTACTGAATCAGTGAAATGAATAGAATGGCTATATTCATTAAGTGTCTTCACTTTTTTTTTAACATTATCTATATCATCTAAAAGATTTGAATAACTAAAGTAATCTTTAGGCAATATTTTTGGTGGGTTTAATTCATAATTAATTATCAACTAGTATCATTTAATTTTCATCTCTTGGAGTATAAAATACAACTGATTTATTCACAGTATTATCAAATATCTAATTGTTTTTCATCTTTTATTTATTATTTTAACTGTTATTGAATTATTTAATACATATAATTTTAAAATATATTATATCTATCTTATATTATTGGATATCAATAAAAGCCAATTCGTAAAAAAGATTATTCCTAGACTTTCATCTCCTATCAATATTGATATTCAATTATTAAAATCTACTGGGTATACTCTTTCGTCTGTTCTTATAATAATTCACTTTACAAATCTTAAACCAAAAATTATTTTAACAAAGAGAAGCCCTCTATTGAAGTACCATAAAAATGAAATTTCTTTTCCAGGAGGAACATTCAAAGAAACAGATGCTTCATTAATAAATACTGCAATTAGAGAAACAAAAGAAGAGATAGGACTAGAAATTTCTTCCAATGAAATTATGGGATGTTTCCAAACTGTTAGAACATTAACTTCTCACTATGCAATAATTCCTTTTATTACTTTTCAGAATAGGATACGACAAACTAATTTATTCATGGATGAAGTCTCAAATATATTGGACATTCCAGTATTTGATTTATTTGAGAGCCTTGATAGTAATTTTAATTATCAAAATTTTACTAATTCATATTTATTTAGATATAATAACGAAATAATATGGGGAGCGACAGCAAGAATTTTAAAACAAATAAGAGATTGCTTTTATTGATATTTTAAAAAGATGTTATTATTAGTTTTTTATTTTTAATGGTATTTCATCTGTTGATGATGCTGTAGACAAAAGAGGGGTGAATAATTTTTTTGTAAATAATTAACAATGGTAAGTATAATGTAATAATAAATTAAAACATTGAAATCTAATATGAATTCAGCCGAAGTTGATTCATTAATTAATACTTTAAATTCTATTGATTTTCCTGTTCTTATTGGAATTTTTGGCTTTATCGCTGCAGTAATAATTTGGGGAATAATAAAAAATCATTAATTAATATCTTTTTACAAATTTCTCAATTTTCCTTTTTTTTATCTTTGTATATTATGAAAAAATTGTTATAGTTATGGGCAATCTATATATTAGCTGAAAAAATTTTGCAATTAATTTTGAATAAAGAGCTATTTTTATAACTCTTTTGACTAACTTATTTGTTGTTGATGATTTATGGCTTTTGATAGTTTATCTGAGTATATTGATACTCTTGAATCTATAGGCAAGTTACATCATGTAAAAGCTGAGGTAGACACTAATCTTGAGATAGCTGAGGTCATGAGACGTATGATGTATTCAGGAAATTCTCCTGCAATACTTTTTGAAAATGTAAAAGGATATGATATTCCAATTTTAGGTAATGCATTTGGTACTGTAGATTTATTAAAAACTGCTCTTAATCTGTCAGATTTTAAAGAAATCGGTAAAAGAGTTACAGACTTGACAAAATTGAAAATACCTTCTAACCTTTTTGATAAATTAAAAGTTCTTCCTAAATTATCTGAAATAGGTGCTTATGCTCCAAAATATGTTGAATCTGGCCCGGTAACAGAAATAATTGAAACTGAAAAGGCTAATCTTAATTCACTACCAATTCTAAAATCATTTCCCAATGATGCTGCGAAATTCATTACATTCGGATTGACTATTACCAAACATCCAGAAACTGGAATTAGAAATATTGGTGTTTACAGAATTCAGATAGTCAATGAAAAAAAGGCAATAATGCATTGGCAGACACATAAGAGAGGAGCCCAACACTATGAAATACTGAAGGAACACCACAAAACTATTGAAACAGCAATAGTAATTGGAACTGACCCATCAACTATTTTTAGTGGTATAGCTCCGGTCCCTGAAGGAATGGATAAATTTTTCTTTTCTGGCATAGTTAGAAAAAAGGGACTAAAATTAGTAAAATGTAAAACAGTTAATCTAGAAGTACCTGTAAATTCTGAAATTGTCTTAGAAGGATATGTTGATCCTAATGAAATGAGAATAGAAGGACCCTTTGGAGATCATACTGGCTTTTACACACCCCCTGAACCTTATCCTACATTCAATCTAACAGCTATAATGAGAAGAAAAGATCCAATTTATTTGGCCACGGTTGTTGGAAAACCAGTTTTGGAAGATGCTTATATAGGTAAAGTTATTGAACAATCGTTTCTTCCTCTTATTCAAATGTTTCAACCTGAGGTAGTTGATTTTTCTATGCCTGCGTCAGGTTGGTTTCAAGGCATGGCTATAATATCTATCAAAAAAAGATATCCTGGACAGGCAAAAAAAGTAATGATGGGATTATGGGGAATGGGACAATTATCACTTACAAAAATTTTTGTTGTAGTTGATTACGATATTAATGTACATGATCTAAATGAAGTCATTTGGGCAATTACTACAAAGTCTGATCCTAAAAGAGATATAATTATAATTGATAATACTCCAACTGATAGTCTGGATCCTGCATCTCCAATTTTAAATCTTGGTTCAAAAATGGGAATAGATGCAACTACCAAAACTAAAGAGGAAGGATTTATGCGAGAAATTCAAAAACTAGCAGAAGTTGACAATGACACTAAGACTCTTGTTGACAAAAAATGGGCCGATTATGGATTTTCTAAATAAATAATCTATCTATTCTTTTTCATTTTTTCTTATTTTAGAAATTTATTTCACGATTTTCTATTTCAATTCTAATTATATTGTATTCTTCAATTAGTTTAATAAATTGATGGTGTTTTTATATGTTGATTTTAATTGGAATTTGATGTAAAAATTGGTACTACAAAAGAGAGAGTTATAATAACTAATTCTAACCAAACTACCAGTTTTTTATGGGAAGGAGAAAATGTTCTTTCTACTCCTTCTATGATTTCTGAAATGGAAGAAACATGTAGATTACTTTTAAAAGACTTTTTTTTAAAAGATAACGAATGGGACTCAGTTGGTACTCTTGTTGAAATTAGACATATTGCTGCAACTCCAGTAGGTTCAAAGATTCGATTGAAAGCAATAGTGGAATCTGTTAATAATAGAAAAGTAATGTTTAATGTAGAGGCATTCGATGAAATGGAAAAAATCGGAGATGGAAGACATGAACGTTTTATTATTAATATACCAAAGTTTAAATCTAAATTTGAGGAAAAAAAGAAGAAATTATTTGTAAATAATTGATTTAAAATATATTAAACATGTAAAACTATAAAAATAGGATTATTTGCAATTTGATTATTATATTAGGTGAATGAATATGAGTATAGGCCAAATTCAAACAAGTGCTGGCGGTATGCCGGTTGTAATTTTAAGAGAAGGAACACGTGAAAGTAAAGGAAAAGAGGCACAAAAAAATAATCTTACTGCGGCAAAATTGGTTGCTGAAGTTGTAAAATCTAGTTTAGGTCCAAGAGGTATGGACAAAATGTTAGTAGACACATTAGGAGATGTTACCATCACAAATGATGGAGCTACTATTCTTAAGGAAATAGATGTACAGCATCCTGCAGCAAAAATGGTTGTTGAAGTAGCCAAATCAGTAGATAATGAAGTTGGCGATGGTACAACTTCTGCTGTTATTTTTACTGGTGCTTTATTAGAAAAAGCAGAAGAATTGATTGAAAAAAATGTACATCCTTCAGTCATTGTTGATGGTTATACTGCTGCTTCTAATGAAGCTCTTAAAATATTAGATAAAATTGCTATTAAAGTAAAAACTGATGATAAAGATCTTTTAGCAAAAATTGCTAATACCAGCATGTATTCAAAGTTAGTTTCAGAAGATAGCCCTGTTTTAAGTAAAATAGTCGTAGATGCTACACAACTGATAGCTGAGATTAATGAAAAAACAAAAGCTCTAAAAGTTGATCTTGATAATGTCAAAGTAGAAAAGAAAGCAGGTGGTTCTATACATGATACTTCACTTATTAGAGGAATAGTTCTTGATAAAGAAGTTGTTCATAGTGGAATGCCAAAAAGAATTGAAAAAGCGAAAATAGCATTGATCAATTCCCCGTTAGAAATAGAAAAAACGGAAATGAGTGCTGAAATTCGTATTAGCGATCCTCAGCAAATGCAAATGTTCCTAGAAGAGGAAAATAACATGCTCAGAGCAATGGTAGAAAAAATTAAAACCTCAGGTGCTAATGTTTTATTATGTCAAAAAGGAATAGATGATATTGCACAACATTACCTTTCTAAAGAGGGTATACTTGCAGTTAGACGCGTTAAAGAAAGTGACATGACAAAACTAACTAAAGCTACAGGTGCAAGACTTGTAAATAATATTGATGATCTTACTTCTAAAGACCTTGGATCTGCTGACTTGGTTGAAGAACGAAAAGTTGAAACCGATAAATGGGTTTTCATAGAAGGATGTAAAAATCCAAAAGCGGTAACTATTCTCATTAGAGGCGGTTCTCAAAGAGTTGTAGATGAAGCAGACCGTTCTCTTCATGATGCACTGATGGTCCTGAAAGATGTTATGGAAAAACCATTTATAGTAGCAGGTGGAGGAGCACCAGAAGCTTATATTGCTACTCATATAAAAAATTGGTCTAGCGGTTTAGCAGGTAAAGAACAATTAGCAGTAATTAAATTTGCAGAAGCATTAGAAACCCTACCAATAGCCCTCGCTACTAATGCAGGTATGGACCCAATTGATACAATGGCAGAACTAAGAGCAAAACAAAGCAAAGGAATCAAATGGACTGGTGTTAATGTAAAGAGTACAAATATCATGGATATGTATAAGCAAAATGTATTAGAGCCTGTTGTAATTAAAGAACAAATAATAAAATCTGCCACTGAAGCAGCTTGCATGATATTAAGAATTGATGATGTAATTGCATCCAGTAAATCCAGAGCCCCACCTGGAGGTGGAATGCCCGGAGGTATGGGTGGAATGCCCGGAGGTATGGGTGGAATGGGTGGAATGCCCGGAATGGATATGGAATAATTTTTTTTATTTTTCATCTTTTCTTTTATATTTTCAATTAGTTTACTATTATATTGTTAAAAATAGTATAAACGTAATTCAATTGCTATTAAAATAAAAATAAAATTAAAATTAATTTTCAAATAATTTTTTGTATTTTAATTAAATGTTGCTGAATTCGTAATTTATGTTTTGAATTTCTCTAGTATCATCTCAGACCATTTTCTTCCACTACTTTTTAAAATATAACAATCAATACTCGATAGTAATTTTTCCATCATTTTTTTTTCATCTTGTAAAAGATCATATGCTGTTTTATCTTCTATTCGTATGTATTTTATTAAATCACTATATGGGGGAAAAAGAAACGCATCATCACTATTTTCTATAGCTCTTTGTAGTGCATCATTAACAGAAATTCTTTCAATTTTTTCTACTTTCTCTTCATCACTACCTTTTTCTAAAAAGAAAAGAGAATTGATTGTTGTTTTATCTTTTATTTTCGCATCTTTTATGATGTCACTAATATGGTATTTGGGTGGTTTTATTTTTGATTGTCCGATTGTATTAATCGTAAAAATAGGTACATTATGATCGGCTAATTTATGCATCAAACTCCTTCCAGTTTTTGAATGAACTAAACTTCGAATTCTCATTCCTTTTTTATCATTGACATCCTCCTTATCATAATTATCCGATGATTGTGCTTCGACAGCTGTCTTATAGGTGTGGGCACTAATTGTCATTGATTTTGGAAAGCATACTGCATTATTTGGTAAATTGATTATAGTCATATCATCTGACAAAAAATAATATCCTTGTTTTACACATTTTATTACAGTTGTTGTTTTACCTGTATCTGGAGGTGCTGAAAGGAAAAATCCTTGTCCACTTGGAGAAGACATACATGCAGAATGTAAAAGAATATATCCTTTAGAAATAAAGAGAAATCTGAGAATAGGTTCTATTAAATTCACATATGTTACATGTTTGGATTTTGATATTAATTCATTAATCGCTATCTCTATTTTACTTCCATTAAATTTTATTTGGAATTGTGCTCCTGAAGAACCAAAATGTTCTGTATATTTGATAGTATACTGTGAACTTTTTGAGTCAAAGTTATCTGTAATTAATTTTCTAGTAGCTCTAAATTTAGACATATCAGGATCTTTGGAAAAAGATCTTATAATTAGCATTATATCCGGATCTTCAAATTCTTTTGAAACAAAATATTCTAATTCTTGTAGTTTTATCTCAGTTTTAACCTTAATTATATCATGAATGTTATAGTAATACAAATATACAAAATTACTATTTTTAAATGAGATTTAAGTAATATTCATTTATCTTATATAAGAAAGTTCAATTAGCTTTAATTTTATACATAGTTCTTAT
This sequence comes from Nitrososphaerales archaeon TH1177, assembly GCA_014523515.1. Taxonomy (GTDB): domain Archaea; phylum Thermoproteota; class Nitrososphaeria; order Nitrososphaerales; family Nitrososphaeraceae; genus TH1177. Next base: position 12,375 of record JAATVJ010000132.1, read on the forward strand.
TAAAATTAATTTATTATCGTATACTAATTAGAAACGTTATCTGCTTAAATAAACGACGTATTAATATTATATTAAACCATCTTATAGTATGTAGATATAATAAAAAAAAATAATAAACTTTTTACTAAAAAAAATATTAAAAAATGTTATAAATATAACTCACGATAATTTTAATACGCAGATGAAGTCTATAAAAAGAAAGTGCAAACAAATCACCAAGAAATCTTTAAAACCAAAAATATGTATACTATTTCAATAATTATTCCCACCTATAATGAATCAGAAAATATTATAGGATTATTGGATAAAATTAAACAAAACTTGTCTCAAAATGTTTTTACAGAAATTATAATAGTGGATGATAATTCTCCAGATGGTACTGGTAATATTGTACAAAATTACATTGATAACGATATTAAAATTAAATCTGAAAAAGGAACTGCAAATTTTAATGAAAAACCGTATTCAATTAAAATTATTAATAGAAAAATCAAAAATGGATTAATTCCTGCTATACTAGAAGGAGTTAAAACATCTAAAGGTGATTATATACTAATTATGGATGCAGATTTTTCTCATCCGCCTGAAATTATTCCAAAAATGATAGAGAAATTACTAGATACTTCTAATTCAATAGTTATAGCTTCTCGCTATACAAAGGATGGATCTATCATTGGGTGGCCTTTTAAAAGACGTCTTATAAGTAAAGGTGCAGCTATTATTGCAAAATTTGGTCTTAATGTAAATAATGTTACAGATCCAATGTCTGGATTTTTTGCTGTACCACGACCTATTCTAGAAAATATAAAAATCGATACA
>JAATVJ010000133.1 GCA_014523515.1 Nitrososphaerales archaeon TH1177
ACAATCTTCAAATAATTAGGCATGGAGTCATAAAATCGGAAACTATTTACAAAATTTTATACCAATTCAAGTAATGAATTTTAATTTATTAGTTACTACGTATAGACATAGAGAATATGATGCAGTTGATGAATTAAACGTGATACTACAAAGATTTGGCGATGAATCACCTATATTAAAAATTCAAGAGGTTTCAGGTATAATACTTGCATTCACAAATTTAAATCCTTTTGAATTAACTAAAAAATTTAAGGAATTATTAGTAGAAGAACCATGGCAATTTAGATATATACTAAGAGCATTACCTATAGAACGATCTTTTTACACTGATCTTAAAAATATTGAAATAGAAGTGGAAAATCTTGCAATAAAAAAAATAGACATAAATGAGTCATTCAGAATTACTATTGAAAAAAGACATGCATCATTAAGAAGCAAGGAAATAATTTCATCTATTGCAAATAAACTTAGTGGATATAGAGTTTCATTAGAAAATCCTGATTGGATTATACTTATTGAAATTATTGGTAATAAAACTGGAATTTCAGTATTGAAAGAAATAGATATTTTTAGTTCGGTAATGGAAAAAAGAAAGTATAGAGACCAAATAGAATAATCATCTATTATTAAAATAAATTATTCTAAACTTATAAAATAAAATAAAAAAATAGTGATATGTATAAAGTTTTTTCCAAAATTAACTCATGCTCTTCTAAATGTTATCAAATAAATATTTATTAAATAAAATCTATTTTCTCTTAATTTATGCCTAGTAAAAATCATTTTTTTGGGAAAGACATAGTTTCCATAAGAGATTTTTCTAAAGATGATTTAGAATTTATTTTTGATTCAACTGATAAAGTCCAGCAGTTAAAACCTGAAGAGAAAAGTGAACTAGGCAAAGGAAGAACATTAGGTTATATATTTTATGAACCTAGCACTAGAACCAGAATGAGTTTCGAAGCTGCGATGGCTTCCTTAGGAGGTAGTTCAATAGGAATTTTTGATTCAAAATTTTCTTCTATTGAAAAGGGTGAATCCCTTGCTGATACTATAAGAATAATAGATTTGTATTCAGACGTTATTGTACTTAGACATTCTAGAGATGGCTCAAGTAGATATGCTGCTGAACTTTCTTCTAATCCTATTATTAATGCAGGAAGTGGAAGTGAAGAACACCCAACACAAGCAATGCTGGATTTATATACTATTTTTAAAGAAAAGGGTAGAATTGATAATCTGAATGTAGGAATAGTTGGTGACTTAAAATATGGTAGAACAGTATATTCTCTTTTATATGGATTAAAAAATTATAATGTAAATGTATATTTAGTTTCCCCACCTAGTTTGGCAATTAGAAAGGAGTCAATTTTTGAATATGAAGCAATCATGAATATCATGCATTATAACTATCTGGATGATGTCATTCCACACCTAGACGTATTATATGTAACTAGAATACAAAAAGAAAGATTTCCTGATATTCAAGAGTATGAAAAAGTAAAGGGCATTTATAGAATTGATGAGAAATTACTTGATATTGCTAAAACAGATTTATCAATAATGCATCCTTTACCAAGATTAGATGAAATATCACATAAGATTGATAATACAAAAAATGCAATTTATTTTAAACAAGCAGCATATGGAAAAGAATTACGTTCTGCTTTATTGGCTTTAATATTAAATGAGAATCCCTTTTAATTTATTATTTGCTAACAATTTTTGTTAGTATCTTTTATTAATTAATTAGAACATTCTACTATGAGTAAACTAAGATGACTTCTAGTATAATAAATTGTTACCACTAGGAAAAAAAGGTCTTATTAAGAAATATCAATCAACCTGATACACAACTACTGAAACCACATTCAATACACATATTACAACCTTCTGTAATAATAAGTTTGGAGTTACAAGTGGGACAAATCTCATTTTCATTTATTTCTTGTATAGGCTTTTGTGTGAATTTCATCTGTTCATTATTTTTTATTGGTTCCCTTGTAGATATAGATAAGTCACTTAAATCATCATTTAATTCATAATTTTTGTCCTCTAAAAGTTTAGAAACATATTGAATAACATAGGGTTCTTTTATATAAGATTTAATATATTCCTTGACATATTTACTTGGTTTTACAATAAAAGATTTTTCTAATGTATTAGTACCTGTAATATGTAAAACTTGTTCATTTCTAGAACCATCTCTATATACAGTGACGCCTTTTAATCCTAATTCATGAGCTAATAAATAAGAAGATTTAACATCTTCAACAGTAACATCGCCTGGCATGTTAATAGTTTTTGCT
>JAATVJ010000134.1 GCA_014523515.1 Nitrososphaerales archaeon TH1177
GTGGGATATTACTATTAATGGCAAGAAAATATAAAATTCATCCTGAAGAAAATGATAAATCCTCATCTAAAGAAATTCCTTTTAATTAAATTTATCTGATAAATTTAAGAATTTATATGATGATAAATATTTAAATTTATAAGGAAATACTATTTAAAATAGAATTCCAAATTGGAAATAAAATTTATCTAATTTTTTTCTTTAATATTATCCTTATTTTCTTCTTCTTCTTTCTTTATTTCATTTTCCTTTAAATTTTCTTGATATGATGAAATTAAAACAACATTATCATCAAGAGACATCCGTACACGAACTTTTCTTGGTGGATTTGTTTTGCCATTTTTCCAGATTTCTCTATTTAATTCTTGATCTATTTTTATATTTTCATTTTTCATATGACGTTTGGCAAATTCCTTAATCATATTAATTACTCTATCAGTTCTTCGATACTGAGGAGTTAACCAGGCCTTTCCAAGATTAATTGTATATACATGAGTTGCATTTTCTTCAGATTTTGACATATTTCATAAATCACCATTTTTAACCGACATTTACATCAGATCTTCTCCATAATCTACGTTTTGGATTAGATCGAACTTGTCTATGTGTTCTAATAATAACCCAAGCTGGCACCGGTCTATTTTGTTTAATCTTTCTAATCAACCTCTTTTTTCTCGATGTATTCTTTCGGGCAGCCATCCACTAAATAAATAATTTTCTCACTTTTAAGTGTTGATATATTATATTTTTTAATGGAAAAATGCATTAATATAATATAAAACTATATTCATATTAATGATATAATGAAACTTTGTAATTTATGTTTTGAATTCTTTAAGATTACTGCAAATGAAAAAAATATCAAGAATGTTAAAATTGTTGAAAAGAATCAATGTAATGGATTATACCATAAAAAATTAATAGATAGTTTTAAAACATAAAACAGATTATAAATTATAATTACATTCTTTACAATAATCATAGATATCACCATCAAGATGGTTAAAATGAGTTTTACATGCTTTACAAGTATGATGGACTTCGTCAAATCCATCAGAAGCTATAAATTTGAAATAATCTAAATTTTGACTTTTACATTTTATACATCTACAACTGCAAAACATAAATAATAAATAATTTTTCATCTATAAATTAGTTTTTACATCTATATAAAAAAGATCAATCAGATTAACAATATTTAATAGATTTAATATTACCATTTTATGAACACATATAATATATATTAACAAATATATTCTACAATTTTAATTGAAATCTAAAGGTTCTGCAAAAAGGGAATATTGAGAAGAATCTACCACCTTGACCTTAATTATTTGTCCTATACTAAGATTTAATTTCTCAGCATTATTTATAATTACAGATTTATAGGCATAATTTCTTCCTTGGACTAATGTATTTGTTATTTCATCAATATATACATCTCCAATCCAACCTTTCCATAAAGAATTTCTTTTTCTTGAAATATCACGAGAAAGATTATGTAAAATTTTAGAACGAAATTTTTTTTGATCAGAGGATATATTCTTTAACTTTGAAGAAACTGTACCTGATCTCTGACTATATTTTGATATATTTACGATATCTGGTTCGGTTTCTGTAAGTAAATCCATTGTAAATTTAAAATCCTCATCAGATTCATTTGGAAAACCTACAATAATATCAGTTGCTATTGTAATTTCAGGGATAGATTTTCGAAACTCATATACCGCCTTTTTAAAAATATCAACATTATGACCTCTATACATTTGTCTTAAAATTTTATTACTTCCACTTTGAACTGGTATATGTATGAATTTAAAAATCTTCTCTTCGTTTTTGTATAATGCTACTAGATCGTATAAAATCTCAGATAAATACATGGGATTCATCATTCCAATCCGTAGTTTATAATTTCCCTCTAATTCACTACATAATTTTAACAATTCAACTAGATTTGAATTAATATCTTTGCCATAACAGCCATTGTCAGTTGATGTCAACCAAATTTCATTACAACCATCATTAATATCATTTCTTATTTGGGCAACTATAGATCCAGGTCGATAACTTTTAAGATTACCCTTTGAAATTTTGGTTTGACAAAAGGAACAATTACTTAAACAACCTGATGCAATCTCTACAATACTGATAGATTTATTCAATCTTATCTTTGGTAAATTTATTTTCTCAATAGATGAATCCTCAAGAAATATAGTTTTATTGTTTGAGAGTGTAAGATTAGCAGATTCAATCGATCTATCTAAAGAATTTGGACCTAATAAGCTAACTTTTGAATTAATTCTTTCTATTTTTTTACGTTCTGTTTTTGTAAGACAGCCTGCTACTATTAATGGTTTATTATCTAAAGTCAATTGTTTAATGCGGTGAAGCATTTTATGTTCAGTCGAATCTTTAACTGAACATGTTACAATTATATTAAGGTCTGCATCGTCAATGCAATTAACAATATTATACCCATGACTTTTTAACATGCCAGATATAATTTCTGAATCGCCAATATTGGCCGAACACCCATATGCTTCAATCCATACATTTTTTTTGATATTTTTACTTGATTTTATTCCATTTTCATATTCTGATGTAATATTTTTATAATTATCATTAACTTTAGAATCTTTGTTCAAAAGTGGAATAGATTCAATAAGATCTTGTCTTATTTGTTGCATTAACTACCATTTAAATCCTAAATCAATATTCTATATAACTATTGAGATTATTAAATAAATCAATGAATCAAAGAAATAAGGATTTAAAATGAATATTTTTTTTCTAATTTATTATAGTTAGATAAGTCAACAAGATCGTTAAATTCCTGAAAAGTAATCATTTTATTTTTCAATTCTTTAGTAGTACCTGTTTTCTTTAAAGTTTGAAGAGTCTGTTTTATTGCAAAAGTTGATGAATATAATGCAGATAAGGGAAAAACGACCATTTTATAACCCATTTTTCTTAGCTGATTAGCAGTTAGATTAGGAGTTACTCCTTCTTCTATCATATTGGCTAATAGAGGAGCCTTAATTTCTTTTGCAATCAATTCCATTTGATCAATGGTTTTTGGCGCTTCAATAAAAACTACATCAGCACCAATTTTTCTATATTCTTTTCCTCTTTCTATTGCTTCTTCTATTCCAAATTGCGCAAGAGAGTCTGTTCTAGCGACTATGATAAATTCATTATCTTCTCTTGCATCTATTGCAGCTTGTAATTTTAGAATATATTCTTCCTTTGGAATTACAGCTTTGCCGGTCATATGACCACATCTTTTAGGCCATACTTGATCTTCTAAAAAAATTCCTTTTGCACCAATTCTTTCCAGATCTTTAACTATTTTCCAAACATTTAACGGGTTGCCATAGCCTGTATCTATATCAACAAGAATAGGAATATTCACACAATTAATAATTCTTCGTGCATTTTCTAAGGTTTCTCCTGCATCCAGAAATCCAAAATCAGGCATTCCTAACAGAGAGGCTGATGTACCATATCCTGTTTGAAATGCTGCTTCAAATCCTACATCCTCGGCAATTTTAGCAGTTAAAGCATCGTATACACCAGGAAGAATTATTATATCATTATCATTCGCTATACGATCTCTTATAGATTTTTTATGCATTACCATAAGAGATTAATTAATTTAATAAATAGATTTAAAACTTATTTGTTATTATTTTTGATTTCATAAATATCATAATCAGTTTCAGAATATTTAGAAACCCCTACCATACATTGTCTACAAGAATAATATTTTACAGGTGGATCATGACTGATAGATCCATTTAGCCATACCATTATAGTTCCGCATACAGGACATTTCATCGTCATTGATTCGGTAATTGTAAAAATTCAATATATGTTTTTTTAATATTGATAAGGTTAAATTTCAATAATTTGATATTAAAAGAAATATTAATAAATCGCTAGTGATATATTTATATTCATGATATCCCAGTGGTTTTCAAGAGTAAATAGTGTCATTCCCAGAGGATTCTCAAGACAATATATTTTAAACTTATTAAAAGAGAAACCAATGAGTGGGAAAGAAATCATAGATTTTGCAATTTATGAAAGCGAAGGAAAATGGAAACCATCCCCTGGTCTGATTTATCCTATGCTCGGTAGATTATTAGAGGAGGGATTAATTTCAGAGACAGAAAATGGAAAATA
>JAATVJ010000016.1 GCA_014523515.1 Nitrososphaerales archaeon TH1177
AGGCTGATCTATTGTATTAGTAGTAGATGTTAGTTTATCTAATTCTCTTTTATAATCATCAGAATTTTTAGATGAATATTCAGCCATTTCAAATATCATTATATTTAATAATATAAAAACAATTTTTTAAAATTATTCTAAAAATAAACTTTTTTATAAAAGCCATGTCCTTCTTAAGGAGAACATTATAACAATGTAAAAGCCTATGGTGATGTGAGGGTTTGCATTGTAGAAGTAATATGTCATACACTGAATTGATGGTTGTTATGGTGTATGATGCCTAGGAATTTTAGATTGCAGTGTTCAATCAAACCCTGACAATTTCTGATAATAATATACCATTATTAGTGAAGAGAAATATATTATATGGGCTGTTTTTTTATCTGACTCTTCTTTTTATAGAAGACTTTAACATATAATAAATATAATGTTAAATATTAAATCTTGTCAAGATTTTGTCAATTGGATATTAAGTAATCGTTTACTAATTAACAATCACAATGTTATTGTAATAAATACAAAAACTTCGCTTATTGCAAGTGCATTTGGTATTAATTCTACTATTTGGCCTATTATTACCAAAGGAATTATTCTAATTAATTTAGATGATCTATATCAACGACAGTTTACAGAAAAAGAAATTCAGTTTATTCTTGCTCATGAAACAGCACATATCTATAAAAATCATAGTTTAAATACATTGATGTGGAATATAATAGAACGGCTTCTAATAAATTTAGAGTATAACTCACCATTAATTGTAGAGACATTCAAAGGATTTCTAGAATTACTAAGTCCTAATAATCTTCCACACAATGCAGAAGATTTAAAAAATAATGAATATGAAGCAGATTTAATTGCATTAAATTATGTAACAGGGGATCTTCGAAATGCAATTTCGTGTCTACAAAAATTGTCTAATAATGATCCAAATTCACCTTCACATACTTGGGAACTTTTTAATTTGAACCTTCCAGCAATGACGTTAAAGCAGCGAATTGATGTATTGAAAGAACGCTATTATTCCTTTAGAACCCTTTAAATTTCTAATTTGACTTTTTTACATTCAGGATTTTTAGTGAGTCTAATACACTTTACAAAACTAACAATCTATCAATTACAAAAGAAACGCCTAAAGAAGTAAAACTAAGAATAAACATTCCTATATATGTTCATAAAAAAATAAAGGATATGTATGTTGGAGCAATGATCGGGGGCTTGATTTCGCATTATAACAGGATTCGGTAACATAATATTAAAAATTATTGTTATATAATAAATTATCTCAATATTGAAATTTTAACTCCAAATAAAAAGTGAATTTATTTATTTAAATTTAAGATTGTATTTATTGAGATATAATTTTATTAGTTTTTTACATCAACATAAAATTTGTTATGGCTATAGTCAAATATAGATTGAGTCGAAGATATAATACATGAATCCGTATTGAATATTTTGCATTTTATATATAAATGGTTATGTAGATTTTTTCTATTTTTTTTGACAAAACTTACTTGACCATTAATTTCCAAATGTGATGATTTTATCTCTGAAATATCATCAGTTCCAGTTAATCTCAAATAAGATTCTAACTCTTTTCTTGATATTTTTGCTTTTTTCATTGCCTCATCTATGATCTTACCATCCTTTACTAATAATATTGGATCTGGTTCTATAGCTTTGCTAAATTTATTATATCTTGTAGTTAGATAATCATATATTTTGAATATTGCTATTGCTATAATAACCACTGTAAATCCTTGAGGTATAGATGTTTGAGATGGATTTAACATTGATTGACCTACTGCCTCCCCTAATCCTAGTATTATTATTAGTTCAATAGTGCTCAATTGACCCATTCCTTTATTTCCAAGCCATCTTATTACAAATATAATTAAAAATGCAACAATTGTTGTACTGAAGGTAACTGCAACTAGAGTGTTAAAGTCTATGTTTAATGCATTTTCTATAATTTTAGATAGTGATTCTATTGGCATATACTCAACTATTTACCTTAGTTATAATATTATAGTATAGTTAGTTACTATACAACAATTAATAGAAAATCAAGAGCCTACAATAGTTGAATGTTCCACTTTCATACAATTTCCTGGTGGACAAGTTTTGCGGCATTTAGATGTCTCTCCTTCCTTCTTTACTACTGCAAAAAACATGTATATGAACCAGATATAGTAGGGGCTCGGAGGATAGTCAACTGCTGATTTTGACACAATTTTGTAGTTCTCTATTATGATTTATAATATATCAATAGAAAATTATATTAAAAAAATGAAACAATATCATAAAAGATTTTATCTATATGGAAAAACAGTTCCAGAATTACTTGATAAAGTAAATGAGTTTACAAAACAATACAGTGTTGGAAACATCTTTGATGTATCAATAACTGAAGTATTAGAGAAAGAAATAGAATCTCATACAAATTATGAGAATGGCAATGAAGTTGATAATAATAATAATAATAATCCTTCTGATAATAGAATAAAAACTACTATTTTTAAATATTCTTATTATGCAATAGTTCTGATTTTAATAGAGGAATAAATAAGATATTTTATGCATATGAATTATTACATTTTATAATTTATTGGTTATAGAAGGACAATCAATTTATTAGCCAAAGGGATTCTGAGGGCTTTGACTATGACATGTAATTGGAATCAATATACTGGTATTTGTTAATTTGGTAACTTATTTGAATATTCTCCAAACAAATTTCTAATATACTATAAAAAAATATTAGTGAGATTTGAATCGTTCGATTAAGTGGGATTAGGTACTTAATAGAGGGAATAATAAAAGATATTTACGAATTCTTATTATTTTATTTTATTGCCTTTTTGGCAGATATTTTAAATAATTGCTATCTAAATAATGTTAATTAACAAATTTTTTTGTTTACATTATTGATTATGGACAAATATTATTATTGAATCTATTAATACCTTTCTTTTAGACATTTCATTTAACAAAATAAATAAATCAATTATGAATAGAAATTTTTATATCCTAAACAATTAAATTTTATTTTATTTTATTTAACTGAATGTATTATATCTTCTTAGGAATTAGTTATAATTTTCTGTTATTTAATAGTAATAATACATATATATAGTAATGCATCGGCTGGAATTAGAAGTTTACCGCAGTAGAACAGGAGAAGCGTCAATACGAATGCCGAAGAGGCTATAAGGTTTTCGTCGTATGTCCTGTCCTTTTTGATAGCGTGCCTATCGGTGTAATTGGTTTGCTGTAACATACAGGTATCCATCCTTCGCAACAGAGAGTGTATCAGGCCATAAGAGACGCGGATCATGTACTACCGTTTCATATTCTCTATTACTAGGGCGACGTCGTAGGATTGTATTGTGTTCATAGTTTGTTAAATAAATATTACCTATTGCGTCAGATTCCAATCCGTCAGAGGCGCCTCCTTTATCTCCCTCATCAGTCACAGTCTCGGATGCTTTTTGGTCATCTAGCGATCGATCGACTAATGTATTAGTGTCCACGCTGTAAAGCTTACGACTACCAAGTGGACAATAATAAAGACGAGAGCCATCTGCACTGATAGCAATACCGTCAGAGCCCATGCTAGCACCTTGCTTTATCGATCCATCCGATTCGTGCTCTAAGAAGGGTCTTCCTTCTACAATAGGAAGAAATGTTTGCAACTCCTCTGCCTTAGTTGAGGGATGGTCATGCAGGCGACGCCAACTCTCGCCTGATGCCAAGTCTACTACAATGATTCCGTTTGGTCCTTTTTGGGATGAGTCTGTGATGAATGCCATACCTTGGTTACCTCGTCGTAGGTCAAAACGTACATCATTGAGATAGGTAGTGGGCAAAGCCACATCTTGGGGAAAGAGAATCTTCTTGACAACCTTATCATTGTTTAAATCAACACAGACCATCTTTGGTCCTCCGAATTTGGTTGGCTGAAAAAGAGGACTACCGGTATCGAGAATCCATAGACGATCTGCAGGATCGATAACTACTGATTGCACTGATACAAGCGCCTTAGCCAGATCATTTGGATCAGTTTGATTAAATGTCTCATCAGGATATGCAACCAACTTACCATTATTTATTTCGGCGACCGTAAATCGTACATCATCTCCCCACTTTGGAAAGTTGACAAAAATGCGTCCTTTATGCGAAACAGTCACACCAGTTGGCATCGCTCCGTTAAAGTAAAATACAGGTTCTAATACGCCCAGTGGCTCGTCTGTTGGTAATTCTTGCATTGAAATATGATTTGATGTTATATCTTTCTGACGATTAATTGACATGGTTATTTGCTCCTTGTCTATGATTGCTTATTAATTCCGATTGTGAAAATAAAATATACTGAAAAGCAAGAAATATTGAATTTTGGAATAGTATAGTATTTACTTTTTTATTGTAAGTATGAATATTCTTTTTATTCAATGTGTTACTATATATAGGAAATATATGATATAACAGTTTTTTGTGTATAAACTTTAGGAAAAGCAATTATAATATATTTTTTGATTGTAATACAAAAAAGATAGAATCCACCAATACTAAAATAGCTGATTCCAAAAACAAAAGATATTCTAGAAAAGATAGTTAAAAAGTGAAAATTTTAGCTCAAGGTACATTTATACAGATAATAATAATAATAAAAATCTAAAAAGTGCATCATTTCTAGAAGCAGAAATGATTTTCAATTCTTCATATCAAATATTTAAAAGAATCAAAACTTGAGTAGAATATTCGGGTTAGCAGCAAAGATAAGATATTAATCAGCTATTCCACCAATATACGCACAGTAATCAAATTTATCTATTTGGGAATTACAATAAATGCAATACCTATGTTTATTATAATCTATATCACTAGATTTCAAGTATGTCTTCAGGATCATTTACTCCAATTATAAAAGTAGAACATGTAATATCTTTTAGTGATGCAGTATTTGCATTTGCAATAACTCTTATGGCTTTAGCTATAGATATACCAGATTTACCAACTAATTTAACACAACCTGAATTAATAGAAAAATTATACGAGCTCTATCCACAATTTGAAAGTTATATTATAAGTTTTGCTGTAATAGCGATATTCTGGGTATCTTATCATCAAGTCTTTAATCACATCAAAGGATCACATATTACCATGGTGTATCTAAATTTGTTATTTCTTCTATTGATAACTCTTTTATCACTTTCTACCTCACTTGTAATAAACTATGGAACATATCAAATTCCTTATGTTATCTATTGTTTTATTGTAATTATGACAAGCTCTTTACTTGCAACGATATGGTGGCATGCGACAAAAAATAAACATCTCGTAGATAAAAATTTGCATCCCTTCTTTATAAATGGTATTCTTGTAAACCTTTTGTCTATTCCCATAGTTTTTACGATATCCATAATTATTTCATTTGTTAATTTAGATATTGCCGAATATTTTTGGTTGGTAATTGCTCC
>JAATVJ010000135.1 GCA_014523515.1 Nitrososphaerales archaeon TH1177
CTAGCTGTTTGATTACCTTCTTGTTGTTGTCCATCTGTGTGGCCACCTGGCTGTTGTCCACCTGTTTGATTACCTCCATGTTGTTGTTGTCCGCCTTGTTGTTGTCGTCCACCTGTTTGCCTTTGCCAGCATCTTTGGTATCACATGCTCCTATAGTATCCTTATGTGCTAAGTGAGCAGGGAGTTCATTGTTAGGTACTTGTATTGTGTGCCTGTTTGCAGGGTTTCCTAGAGATGCATGACAAATTGTTGTTAGCTGTTTGCCGTTGCTAAAGAGAGTGCCTTCTAAGTCTGTTGATAATCCTAGTCGAGTAATTCTTTGATTATCTTGCAGATTTGCTTGTGGTGGTAATAATTGTGGAGAGCCTGGGGAATGTTTAGATTGTGGAGGGCCTGGGGAATGTTTAGATTGTGCAGATACAATTTGAATACTATCATTTAGTACTATTTTCAAGGTTAATATAACTACTACTGCAATAGCAACGGCTATGATTCCAAATCTTATTTCATTCCTCATTACTTACTAATGATCTGAATTTTATATATTCATTAGAGGTATTTATCATTTATTGTAAAAAAAGAAATTATTTTCTTAAAAATTTGTCATAATGAGTGGATTATTTTACTAACTTGAAATGTAATTAGAATTTAATTTTCTTTTGATCCAATCGTAATAACTATAATAATAATTATTATATTTCCTTAACTTCAATGTTTTTTGTCTCTTTTGTTCATCAATCTTTTTCTGTAGCAAATAGGCTCTGATATCTTCTAAAATCTCATAATCTAATGATTTTAGATATTCTAAATTTTTGTTGATGCAATATAGTAGAATAATGCTTTTCTTATAATAGTAGAATTAATTATTTAGATTTGTAAATATTTTAGAATTATAGTATAGATCTCATTATCTCATATTTTAATCGATACCATGTTCTTGTTTTAATAAGTTGAGAAGATTATAAAATTTGATATTTTTTCCTTAATTAAAAATTTTATTTATTTTTACAAAAAAATGAGGAATTGTCAAGTATCTAAAATTAAAAATTATTATTTATTTAATTACTAAATTCTTATTAAAAAATAATAAAATATAGACCTAAAAGTTTAGAATAGAGACATGAATACAAACTAAGTATAAAAAATTAAAATATGTTATTTCTTTCTGTGATCTAACATATAGTGCATATTTAGATAAAAATAGAAAATTTCAGCTATTAATTTCAGGAATAAAATTTATTATTAAAATTTTAATCCAAATCCGAACATGTTAATATTCTTAAATCCATTATTATTATTTTTATTTTTATTATTATTACAATTGTCACATTGAATTGGACTTTCATCTTTAATTTCTGGTATCGTATTCTTTACTAATTTTTTATTGATTGTGAATGTAGTGTCTTTATTATGTTCACCTTCTTTCACATATTTAAGCTCGTTATTATCTTTGTCTTTATTATGTTCACCTTTCTTCCCATATTTCATATCTTTATCAATTAAGTGAGAATTGGATGAAGAATGAAAAGAGGATGATGAGTCTGAAGATGATGAGGAGGAGGAAGATGATATTGATGGTCTATTGTCTTTGTTACTCTCATCTTTTTTCATAAATTTCACATATTTGTTACCCTTCACATCTCTATTACCATCTATCAAGATACTCTCATCTCCCTTCATAAATTTCACATCTCTATTATTACCATCTATTAACGGAGAATTGGATGAAGAATGAAAAGATGATGAGTCTGAAGATGATAATGATTGTGGTGCTGGTGGTGATGACGGCGATGACGGCAATGAGTTTGATGTTGTCGTAGTAGTCGTTTGTACATTATTACATTCGTTAGGATCCATTACATAAAAGTCCTCAAATTCTCCAGAGTCACATTTAGTTGGACAATTTTCTGTAAACTTATCCACTACAAATCCATTATCACAAATTTGTATATTCGGTTTTGGCCAAATACAGTCTAATGCATCCATTACATAAAATCCACTTAACTCTCCTGTTACACACTTAACTGGACAATATGCCAAATTGTCTACAACCAATCCAGTTGTACAAAGTTGGAAATTTGTGTCTACTTTGTTGACAGTTATTGTACATTCTACTTTTTCCCTTACAAAAAACCCATCAAAATCTCCACCAATACATTTTGGAGGACAATCAGCAGGATCAGTAACAGCTATTTCAGATCCTTCACACTGGATTGGATTTGTTACCACGTTACATTCTATTCCTGGCATTACAAAATATCCATTTACGCACGGAGAAGGACAATCTAGCTCATTATCCACTACTAAGCCAGAGTCTGAACAAACTATGCGTTGATTTGAATCATCATCTATTTCATCCAAAAATTCAAAAAATCTACTATTATCCTGACTATTTCTTGGTTCAATTGTATTTGTTCCAATGGGATTATTAATCAAAAAATTACTACTATCTTTATCTTTTTGATATGTATCTGAAGGAAAAATATAATATGTTTGAGGATCAAAGTTTCTATCTGTTATTTTTGGTCTTTCTTCTTGATTATTGTAAATTTGGTCTTGATTGTAAATTTCGCCACTACTAGCTTGTAAAGTCATATTGGTTGCCGCAGCAAAAAATAAACTAAATGTTAATAGCAAACCAAGTAGTGTTAAAGGATACACATGAAATTATTTAGATCTAGATTTATATAGTCTAGGATTCATTTTATAGTTCATTATATCAGTTCAATTGTTTTAGTGTATTATTATTACTATTATTGTATCTAAAATTTTTTCTGTTCTTTCTTTAATTATTCTTCGATCCTTTCTTATATATCTGTTATAATAACAATAATAGTCATTACACAATAGATAAAAATTCTATCTATAATGATTATGATAAATGTCAATATCTATAAACTTGATAAAGTAACTAGTATAGTTCTCCATTTCCATTAATAAGAAAAAAAATTGTTTTAGAACTTGTTAAGTATTCAATGTACTTTAAGTATTCAACAATACAATAATACATGCAAAGATACAAATTTGATATAGTAACATAGACATATAATATTGGAAGAGAGAATCAAATGTCATTACAAGAAAAAAATACTTTTATCATATAAATAAATTTTAGAAAAGTCATAATACTTGTTAATAAAAAATGCTGATCGCTATATTAGATACAAATCATTAGTTTCTAGCATTATTATCTTATATAGTCTCACTATTTTTCTGTATATAAAAGAAAGAAATTGGACTCTAATTATTTATCATCTGATGATAGAAAAATGTTAAAGTAGTAAAAAAAGACCAAATGTTACCTTTTTTAAAGAAATAGTTGATAGAATTAATATACTTTCAAATCTCATGAACAGAAGTAAGGAATTCTAATCCTATCATTATCTAAGGTAAGTAAAAAATAATCATCTATGCCTATAATTATTTTTGATTTCATAATAAAAAGCCAAATACCGTTTGTGAATTGCTATATGTTATAAATTCAAATCGCATTGAAACCAGAGATTTATTAGTGTTTCATCATTATTGTTACCTTTTTGTATATCTATTATATTTTACTGTTAGTTTCATATTTTGAGTATTTGAATTAAGATAAGATTATTACATTTTCATATTCAATTTACCAAGAATCAATATTATCTGGTACTTTTGTTTTTGGCTAATTTTCCTCCTCTTAACCAACAGTCTCACTTGATTAGAACATTTTTATTGTTGATACTACTATTATAATTTCTCTTCATTATAGTCATATATATATTCTCATTCATTAATTGCTAAACTTTATCAATTTTTTTATAACCATTTTAGTTTTCTTTAATAAACTTTATTCTTAAATTTTTAGAAAATTATATTTTTGAAAATTAGAAAGAAATAAAGAATAATTGGAATACTCAATCAAGTACAATTTTGC
>JAATVJ010000136.1 GCA_014523515.1 Nitrososphaerales archaeon TH1177
GAACTTAATGCCCAAGGAAAGCCTATAAGTAATGATCTTAATCTAAAAAGAATATCAGAACTAACAGATGGATTTAGCGGAGCTGATGTAGCTGCAGTTGTAAATACTGCTATATCCCTTGTCTTACATGAATATATTGGTAAGTATCCAAATCCAGAGGAAGCATCTAAACATACAATGGAAGCTAGTGTTACTATGCGTCACTTTGAAGATGGTGTAAGAAAAGTAAGAACCCAAAGAGATATGAAACCTGGAATGAAAGATACATTGGTTCACTTTAGATAACATTTAAAATAGAAATAAGATTATTTTCACTTCAATTTTTTTCTCTATGTTAATAACTTTCACAGTCTCTAAATCAGAATACATATACTTACAAAAAAAAGTGTCTAAAAGGGCATCTAAAATTTCTTTAATGGCAAATATACATGGATTTTTCTTAACTGTACCATTAAATTCAAATGAGTCAAATTTAACTCATTTTTTAAAAAATAAACACTCGTGGATAATTAGAACATATAATTATTATAAAAAGTTTAATATAAATTTTGGAAAAAGATATGATGACGGATTTTATATCTATTATTTTGGACAAAAATATAAAGTTGATATAGTTAAAGATGTTTTATATAATACAATAGTATCATCTTCCCTCAATAAAATAACATTTCACGTGATAAATAAAAAAAACTATAAAAAATATATAAAAGAATGGTATCTTTCACAAACATCTATTATAATAAATGAAAGAATAAAAATTTTTAGTACATTAATGGATGTCAAATATTCTAAAATAAAAATAAAAGATAATTCTACAAGATGGGGAAGTTGTTCTAGCAAAGGAAGATTAAATTTTAGTCTCTATCTAATTGCTTTTCCAATTGATATAATTGATTATGTTGTTGTACATGAGTTAGCTCACCTAAAGGAATTCAATCATTCTAAAAAATTTTGGGAGATTATCAGTAATATTGACCCTAACTATAAGGAAAAATCTACTTATTTAAAAAAATATGCTAATTTAGTTATTCTTTAATTTTACAAGAACATGTACTGGCAGATAAGATTTAATTATTATTATTATTCTTCTTCTGTTCTATTCTTATACCTTTTCTATAACCATGAGTAAATTCTGAATCATATACTTTTGATAGTTGATATTCAATGGGTTCAAGAACATTTCCAACAATTATTAATGCAGTCTTTATTATTTTCTCTTTTTTAGTCTTCTCTACAATATCTTTTAATTTTCCTTTAATTATTTTTTCATCTTTCCATGTAGCTCTATAAACTACTGCCGCTGGAGTTTCAACTGTATATCTTCCACCTTTTAATAATTCATCAACTACTTCTTTTATCAGATGAACACTCAAGTAAAAAACCATAGTACTACCATGTTTTGCCAATTCGGAAATTCTCTCTATTTCAGGAACAGGTGTTCTAAATTCAGCCCTTGTAATGATCAAAGTCTGAGTAATTCCAGGTAAAGTTAATTCTAAATTCAAAGAAGAAGCAGCACCCAAAGTAGCGGTTATACCAGGAACTACTTTACATCTAATTCCTTCTTTCTCAAGTCTATCGATCTGTTCTCTAATAGTACTGAACAATGAAGGATCTCCATCATGAAATCGTATTGCCAATTTACCTTGTTTTGTAATATCTTTTAGATAAGCAAAAATTTGATCTCTATTTAATAGGGCAGCATCATATAATTTTGCTTCCTTTTTTGCATATTTTAAAATTTCAGGATTTAATAATGAACCTGAATAAATAACTAGATCTGCATTTTCTAATAATTTTTTTGCTTTAACTGTTATTAATTCAGGATCTCCAGGGCCAGAACCAACAAAATATACTGTATTATTCTCTATCATTTCTCTTTACTACCATAATCGAAAAATATTTACTACTAGATTGTTTTTTACCTTTGAGATCTTTTAAGCTTTTTATCTCTAAGATATTCTCTTGTGTAGAAACATCTTGAGCTATAGCTATCTTAGAATCATCACCAAATCCTGTATCCGATAGCATCTTTATTACATTATCAAAATATCTTCCATCTTTTAAGAAAACTATTGTATCAGAAAATTTAACCGTATTTTTTACCTTGTTTAAATCATAACAGGCCGGAACTATAGACAAATTTTCATTGCCTTCCACTAAACTTATTTTTGCTTCTGCCGCAAAAGCAAATATTGAAGTAATTCCAGGAACAATTTCAATTTCTATATCCTGGTAATTTTTTTTTAATTCTTTATGGATATATATCCATGTACTATAAAGTGATGGGTCTCCTACAGTTAAGTAAACTGTCTTTTTTCTAGACCTGACCATTTGGGCAATCTCAGAAGCATTTTTTTTCCAATATTCTTTCAGAGAATCCTTGTCTTTGATCATAGGAAAAACTAGATTAATGATTTCAGTAGATTCTTTTAGATATTTTTCGACAATAGATAGCGCAATACTAGGCTTATTTAACTTTGAGGTAGGAACAAAGATAACATCAGCTTCCTTAATTAAATTTAAAGCGCGGATAGTTATTAATTCGGGATCGCCAGGGCCACATCCAACACAAAAAAGTTTCAACAATTTTTATGAAAAAAGAATGACTAATTTAAATCATAAAAAATAATTAAAGGAATATATAAAATATGTCATATTAAATTTTTGTAGCAGAAATCAATAAAACCGGATTTCTTGATAACATCATAGTTCCTGTTTTGGTTTTTCGGCCTTTTGATATTGTCACTTGAGTGAAATCAATATCCTTCATATCTCGAGATTCATTTAATGCTTCCATAGCTTTAAACATAGTTTCAATAAGAATTGTAGTAATAACCAATCTTCCTCCTTTTTTTAATTTATTTATTGATCGATGTATCATATCTTTAGTCTTTCCAGTAGTTCCTCCTATAACAA
>JAATVJ010000137.1 GCA_014523515.1 Nitrososphaerales archaeon TH1177
ATCTATCAAATTTAATAAATATTAATTAAAGGTTTTCAATTATTTTTCGTACTGATTAGATGTACAATGGTTATCTTTGAATAAAAATTGCTTAATTTTATTATTTCATTGAATTAATTTTTGATAGTTTTAGCAAATTATTATATAAGATTATTTAGGATGAAGGTTACATAGAATATTGTACTACTAACTATGATTGTAAAATATATGTATTTCTTATGGTAATTTTATACAGCAAATATTAATTATTTTATATAATTGTCCATCTATATATAATATAAAAAAAACCAGAATTATATATTACTATATAAAATCATATCATTATATATATTATCTATTTTGATTATCAAAGTTTTAATGCATTTTTCAAAAACGAATAAAAATAAGAATATCTAAACCTTGATGTGCAATTAATAAATAATAAAGATCATCATGTAAAATATATCTTTGTCACTGGAGGTGTTCTTTCAGGATTAGGTAAAGGTGTAATTACTTCTTCTATTGCTAAAATTTTACAATTAACAGGCCTTAAAGTTTCATGTGTAAAAGTAGATCCATATGTAAATTATGATGCAGGAACTATGAATCCTATTGCTCATGGTGAGGTATTTGTTACCTGCGATGGTGGGGAGTGTGATATGGATATAGGAAACTACGAGAGATTTTTAGATATTGAATTGTCAAGTGACCATAATCTAACTACGGGAAGAATTTATTCAGAAGTAATAAATGATGAAAGGGAAGGTAAATTTTTAGGCCAATGTGTTCAAATTATTCCTCATGTTACTGATGCAATCAAAAATAAATTAAGGAAAATATCAAATCAAGAATGTTTAGATGTCTTAGTAATTGAATGTGGAGGGACTGTTGGAGATATAGAAAGTTTACCATTTTTAGAGGCTTTTCGACAAATGAAACTAGAAGAAGGAGATTATAATACACTATTTGTTCATGTAACATTAGCACCAATCTTGGATGTAGTAGGAGAACAAAAAACTAAACCTACACAACATAGTGTACAAGAACTTAGAAGAATAGGGATCAATCCAGATATAATAGCGGTAAGATGTAAAAATATTTTATCTAATGATGCAAGAAGAAAAGTATCACTTTTTGCAAACATAAGTTCAAATTGTGTTTTGTCTTGTCATGATGTAAAGTCTATTTTTTTGGTACCAGAAATTTTGGCAAATCAAGGAATCATTAGTATAATAGAGAATAAATTGAAATTACAGAATTTATTTATAAAATGGTCAAACTGGAAAGGTATATCAAAATCGTTTCTGGAATATAATAAAGAAGTAAATATTGCAGTGGTTGGTAAATATGTTTCTCTTCCTGATAGCTATGTAAGTGTTTATCAAGCTCTCTCTCATGCAGCAGCTAAGCTTAAAAATAAATTAGAAGTAACGTGGATTGATTCTGAAAAATTTGACATTACTTCTAAACAAAAACTTTCATTACTTAAAAAATACGAAGGTATTCTTATTCCCGGAGGATTTGGAAAACGTGGCTCCGAAGGCATAATCAACGTAGCTAATTTTGCAAGAGAAGCAAATATTCCTTTTCTTGGAATATGTTTTGGATTTCAGTTGTCTCTTGTTTCATTTGCACGAAATGTTTGCGGAATATATAATGCTAATTCTACTGAGATTGATCCAGCAACCAATGATCCAGTAGTAGAATTTATGCCTGAACAAAAGGAGATAAATAATTTAGGTGGAACTATGAGACTTGGTCGTCATAAAATACTAATAAATTCAAATACACTTGCGTCAAAAATATACTCACAGAATTTTATTAATAAAAGACATAGGCATAGATATGAATTTAATAAAAAATACTTATCTGTTTTACATAAAAATGGAATGATATTATCTGGATATTCAGACAATGGAAAAAGGACAGAAATTTTAGAGATCCCTCATCATAAATTTTATTTTGCATTTCAATACCATGCAGAATTTGATAGTCGTCCTGGAAAGCCAGAACAAGCATTCGAATCATTTATGAAGGTTGCGTCGATTAAATCTTGAGCTCATAGATTCTATGTCTGGCATCACGTAATGATGTTTTCTTTTTTACATATCCTCTATTAACGAGATGACCTAAAGATAATCTAATCGTTCTTTCTGGTAATAATGTCTTAGTAGCTAAATCTTTCTGGCTCATTGATCCTTCATATTCTAATATTTTTAATATTAGTTTCGCACTTGGTGGCATATTTAATAATTCTTCAGCAATTTTTACTTTTTTAGCAATTATCGAAGTAGCCGAATCTTCTCCTACTAATCTTACTAGTTTTGCTGGATATTGATGTTTACTACATTTTAGAACTTTTTTAATACCTACTCTCCTTCCACCATCTAAAACTACTTCACAGTGATATCTACTTAGAATGTCTGATATTTCTAATATACAGTTATCGGGGAATATCAATGGTCTTCTAGTATTATCTACAGAATTTACAGATACTACTACAAATACTCTTGAATTCTGCAGTATCATTGGTCCTCCTGCTGACATTGAATAGGCTGTAGATCCAACAGGAGTTGATATAATTACTCCGTCACTATTGTCATGCCAAACGTCATTTCTATCAATTCTCAATATATGTTCCATTAATGTAGCACTTTTACTTGGAAATACTGCAACATCATTTAATACCGGCTCCATTTCTTTTCCATCTACATTTACCGCTAATCTAACAACCTCATCGATTTTAAAATCATTTTTTTTTAGTCTTTGAATATTTGTTTCTAAATCACGTACATCTATTTGAGCTAAAAATCCAGTAGATTCAGATTCATATATTCCTATAGCTGGAGCAGAATCATTTACTACTTTATGAAAATAATCTAGCATTGCCCTATCTCCTCCAACAATAAAGACCAAATCTACCTGATTTGCTAGATTGTAATTTTTTTCAGACATATCGATAGTTTGAATATAGGAATTATCAAGAGTTTTTTTAATTTTTGAAATTAATAAGGTCTCTTGAGGATGAGCACCAACCAGTGCAATTTTCATTATTTTCTTTGTAGTAATATAATCTCTTAAAGTTTTTCTGTTATTATTTATTATAATACATTATACACTATTTCAAAAAAAAATCTTTTATTTTTCTGTAATAATTACTTTTAATTTCGAAAAATTGATTAATTGACTTATTTATAATAGTTGATTTTACCAGAACCTTTAAAGTATGGAATTAGAATCATAATTATATGCCAAAGAAACGTACTAGTCGCGGTCGTACGAAAGGAGGAAAAGGTAGCTCTGGAACAGTTCATTGCAGTCAATGTGGTGCTATGGTTCCCAGAGATAAAGCAAAAAAAATAACTGGAAGAGTAACTCTCGTTGAACCTACTCTAGCTAAAGAATTGAGAGCTCAAGGAGCATATATTTCTCCAGCAACTGATGTTAAATTTTATTGTGTTTCTTGTGCTGTCCATAGAGGGATAGTCAAGGTTAGATCAGAATTAGAAAGAAGAGTGAATACAAGACTTAGGTAAATCAAAGTTCTTTTAAAGACTTAGATACTCTCTGTATAACTGTGATAATAGAAATCACTATTACTATTATCACACCATATTCTAGTGAATGAGAGAAAGGAAATAGTCCCATTATAGCGAGAATCAGTAGTCTTTCAGCTCTTTCTCCAAATCCTACTCCACTTAAATCAAGTCCTAATGTTTCTGCACGAGATCTAGTATAACTAACTAACAGTGAAGATGACACTGCTATTAGACACAATATTGGATTGGCTAATTCACCTATAGCTATCCCTAAAAATATTATAGCCTCCGAAATTTTGTCTAATGTAGAATCAAGAAATGCCCCTTTTTTAGATGTTTTTTTAGTAATTTTAGCTACACTACCATCAATGACATCGAAAAATCCTGCAATTAATAACATAATACTACCAACAACTGAGGAATTTAGTATCGACTCTAATTGTAAAGAATTAAGTCCAAAAATAATTGAAGAAATAATAGTAGTAATGAAACCTATTAGAGTTAGTGTGTTGGGTGATAATCCCATTGATGAAAATAAAATTCCCATTTTCTCTAAAATTGGTTGTAAGTTTTCTCTAAATTTATTTAGCAATAATTTCTTAGACCTTAATTATCGTCTATTTGTATATTTTAATATTAACTATTCTACTTTATATGATTTTTAGTAAAAATTTAATTATATTTTATTAAAAAAAACTTCTATGGATAATTTCAATACAATATTGGTTTTTGGTGCTCATCCTGATGATTTAGAAATCGGTATGGGAGGTACAATTTCAAAACTAATAACTCGTGGATACAATGTAATTATGGTTATAGCTACCCTACCAAATTTTACTAGTTCAGATAAAAAAGATGAAAGAAAATTGGAAGCTAAGTCATCTGCTACGATTTTAGGTTGCAGTACTCCTAAATTTTTAGATTTACCCACGGAAGATATTGTATTTGGACGAAGAATGGTGAGTTTAATTGATTCTTTAATAAAGAAATATAACACAAGTACAGTTTTTACTCAATGGATAGGTGATTCTCATCAAGATCATCAAATTCTTACTCAATCCGTTATTGCTGCTTCACGTGATATTAATAATTTGTATATGTACGAAACAACAATACCTGGAGGAATAACTGAAAAATCCTTTAGGCCACAGCTATATGTTGATATTACTAAAGAAATAGAAAATAAAAAAAAATCTTTAGAATGTTTTAAATCACAGATTCCTAGATGTGGACCTTTCTGGATAGATGCTATTATTGGAAGATCTATTTATCGTGGATATCAAATGAATACAAAATATGCTGAGGCTTTTGAAATTGTGAAAACCATTAAATTTTAAATAGAAAAATGGAAATTTTCGATGATTGTTATTCTACCCTTCTGGAAGTCTTTTTATAAATAAAGAGAAATAATGCTTGTCCAGATAGAGCAATAACTACAGAAAGTGCTATACCGGTAACTTCAATTAATCGTCCTAGAAAAATCATTAAAGTAATTTGTAATATTTGATAAATAATTGCTCCAATAACTACTCCTTTTGTATTGCCTTCACTTAGGAATTTTGAATTAATAATATATGCTATCATCATTGGAATTATCCCTATGCTCATTAATCTTATAGCATCTAATGAATTTTGATATTGAGGAAAAAGTACATCTATGATAATTGGACTCAAAAAATAGAGTAAAGCTGCTAGACCAATAGATAATCCAAATCCTATAATTCTTAACTTTGTTTTTTTATTTCCGCTTGATTCCTCGGGAATGAGATATTGGAAAAAACTAATTGGTACCATTCCAAGAAACATCAAAAATTGAAATCCTAGTTGGTAGTATCCTAAAATGGCATATCCAAATATTGGAGGTATTATAATTTTATCAAAGTACATTAATAGTGCATTTGACATATTAAATGAATAGCTATGTAGAGCAAATTTCATTTTTCCACGAATTTCTGTAAAGTCTTTTTTAAAATGTTTTATTGAGAGTAAATATCTATGACTAAATAAGAAAAAAGAGATTGTAAATCCAATTATAATCCCAGGAATGCCAATTATATAATAAAGTATAATAGAAAGTAAAAGTTGACAGCCTCGGGCTCCAATATTAGCAATCGCATATTCTTTATAAGATTTTCTTCCAAGAAATTCGTAGATACTCATCATCCAAAAAGTCATTCCAAGTACAAAAAAACCTAATAACCAGTCTCTTTGTGCGACAATTAATGCAGCAATAATACTTGAAATTAATATAATCTGATTTGCTGGAATGTGAATTTTATCATGTCCTTTAGGTATAAAAGTTGTAATAGCTGTATTCAAACCAAGAAGAGCAAAACTTGATGCCAAAGATGCCATTGAAATCATATAGCTAGTTTCTCCATATTCTTCAACAGTCTGTAATGATGCTAGCAAAAGCCAAAATCCGCCTGTCAATAAAGCACCAAAAATATTTCCAAATATTATATATACTAGACCTTTATTAGATTTAAGAAATTTTAGCAATTATTACCTCCACTTAATCTTTCATTAACTAAAATGTTGTTGTCCATAAAATAATTTATGTTAATTTATATGTCATTTTGTTTTAGAAAATTGATATATAAATTTTCTTTTAGAACATGTGACTTTCTTTAGATAAATTCATTAAATTCAATTAATTCTTAAATAAAAAAGAAAAAATAACAAGTATTTTATCCTATGTTATAAAACTAAATTATACTTATAAAACAAAATATAGTTCATTATAAATATTTAGAATTCTTTTTCTTATAAATGAACACTAATATTTTAAAAAAACTAAATTCTCTATTTAGATTAGAGATTAAAGATATTTTGTCTCAGCTTAGTGAAATTACAAAGATACTATTCAATTTAATAATAGAAAAAAAGAGATCAATAGCCATTGTTAAACTTTAGGACTATTTTTAAATAGTAGAATAAATGTAAAAAAAATCTAGGAGCAAAATAGATGAAAAATTCTGATAGAAAGTTTCAGTTATTATCGATTGTAATAATTACATTTTTCATTTGTATTTTATTACTTAATTCCAATTATAAATCAGTTGAATCACAAACTTCAACTACATTTCTTACTCTTACTGGATCTAATTATAAAGACGTTGACAATAGCGAAAGATTACAATTAAAAGAATTTACATTGTCTACTTGGTTTAAAACAGATAAGCAAGATTATCTTGAACCTGGTACAATTGTGAATAAAGGTGGAATGAATGACGATACCCCAGGAAATAACATGAATTATGGTATTTGGATTACTCCTGAAGAACTCCTTCAAGGAGGATTTGAAACGGAAACAGGAGCCAATATTTTTGTCAACTCTAAACAGAAATTTAACGATGGAAATTGGCATAATGTTATACTCTCAAATGATGGATCGTTTTTAAGACTATATGTAGATGGAGTAGAAATTGCTAAAACTTCTACATTAGGTGCTATACCAGATATAACTGGACTGCAATCTATAAGAATAGGTGCTAATTCACTTGATCTTGACAAATTTTTTAGTGGTGATATAGATGAGGTAATCTTGTGGGATCGTGCTTTGTCATCAGATGAAATTTTTAATTTTTACAATTATGATGAAATTCCATTAAATGGAAGAATTATATATCTTCCTTTTTCATCCATATCCCCAACTGAGACAGCTTATAAATATCAACCATTTAAAACATTTGATGGAACAGAAAAAGATGAAATTGATGAAGAATCATTTCGTCTTACTAATTTTTCACTCGGAACATGGTTTAGAGCCGATAGGATAGACCATGAAGGGGTAGAAATTTTATTGAATAAGGGTGGTTTTGTATCTGAGCTTAATGGCGAAAATCTTAATTTTGGAATATGGTTGAATCCATCAGAAACCATAGAAGGAGGATTCGAAACCAAATCTGGAACTAATGTATTTGTATCATCACAAGGGAAATATAATGATGGTTTATGGCATTACGTTTTATTAACTTATGACGGTAAGGTGTTAAGACTTTATATTGATGGAGTTTTGGCAGATAGTAAAATAACATCTGGCGTAACTCCTGATAATAACGGAGCTCAAGAATTTGTAATAGGTGGAGATTCTTCCATAGATGATAGATTCCTCAAAGGAGACCTTGATGAAATTAGAGTATGGAATAGAGCCCTTGGTACTGAAGAAATATCTAATGGTTTCAAAAATAATATTTTCAATACAAATGGACAGATTTTTTATGAGTCATATTCTGATTCCGATTCCGATATGCAACAACCTATAGAGACTCCAGACACACAAACACCACCAGGTAATGAAACTGAAATACCATTACCACCACCTATAGAGACTCCAGACACACAAACACCACCAGGTAATGAAACTGAAATACCATTACCACCACCTATAGAGACTCCAGACACACAAACACCAACAGATAATGAAACTGAAATACCATTACCACCACCTATAGAGACTCCAGACACACAAACACCACCACTACCATCACCACCTATAG
>JAATVJ010000138.1 GCA_014523515.1 Nitrososphaerales archaeon TH1177
TGATCATCTTTATTTTCTTTGTTAATTATCTTGCTGCTTTTTTTATTGTTTTTTCTGCTGCTATTGTTGTTTTCGTCGTCGTCGTTATTGTTGTAGTTGTTCATATCCTCATCGTTTGTATTTAGATTTATACAATTCATTCCTTGAATATGAATATTTTTTGAATTAAGAGAATCTTCATTTAAAAGAATTGTTTTAATTATTTGCAAAGTAATTGAATCACATTCAACATTATCAGCATTAGACCAGATATCTATAATGCAATTCAATTTTAGTCGTAAAATTTTAACCTCTGCACTATTTTTGGCCAATACATATTTTACAATCACATTTTTTTTTCCTTTTTCAGGTGGAGAAATAAATTTTATTTCATTTGTAGAATAATTAAAAAAGTAATCATCTTTCTCTTTTTTAGCTATTCCTTTTGGATTTTGAATGGAGATAATTGGTCTGAGTGGACGATTTGCCAATTTAAAAATAATGTTTTTACCGTCACTATCAAATTCTTGTTCAATTATCTCCTGTCTATGTTGACCACCACTATATCCAATTCCGATTTTGTCAAATGTGAAACCATTATCGTAAATCGATATAGAAGGAAAACTCTTGTTTTTTTTATTTTCTTCACCAATAGGATCTATTTTTTTTTTTGTTATATTGAGACTCTTAACATCTATCAAGCCATCTTTCAAAACTCTTGTTATTTCATCAATAATAAAATACAGTTACAAAACCTCCATAATACCTATTTCTTTTTTTCTTCATTTCTCAATAAACAATTTGTTTAATTTTTTTTTCAGTACGAAGTACGTTTCCTATACGAGGATTTGTATCTGGATTTACGTTTGTGAATTTAATGTATCTTACTTCCTTATCAGGGAATGGATTTTTGATTTTATATTTATACCAAGTTCCATATTTATTGTATATATATTCTTGATAGGGATTATTATCATTGGGACTACCTAATTGTGATTTATCATTTATATACAAATTGTTTCCAACTATTTCATCTCTTTCACCCTCAACGTACTCTAAAGAAACATCCAACATGTTATTATTTCCATTATAAGCTCCAGACCAAAAGTACAAAATATCGAAACGATCAGCTATTCCAAAATGACATATATCACCTACTCCCCATACAGAAGGTACATATTGTTTTGTTATTAATCCTACAACCTTTAAGTTATAGCTATCGCTTTCTCCTTGAACAATTTCATCTAAAGCATAAACAGATCCTACAGTACTTTCTAGATTTGTAAGAACTACTGTTTCACTCAGATTATTTACATATTCTCTTAATTCTTCTATTTCTTTTTTTAATGAATACATATCAGAAAGTATCATATCTTGCATCATATTCCAATCCTCAGATCGAATAGGATCACCTGGCTTCCTTGTAATCGGCTTAAATTCAATCGTTTCTTTTATTTCCATAATTATCATCATCCATTTCCAATAACGTACTTTTATTACTTTGTTGTATAGGAAAATTGTTTTTGTTTATAATTTCAATATAAGCTTTAACTCCTGCAGCTTTGATGGAATTTATAAGGTCAGAGAAATTTTCTATAGGAACACCAGATCTTTCAAATGATTCTGATTCTATTTGTAATTCAAAAGATGATAATAGTTTGGCTTTCCATTCTATATTTAAAGAACATTTTGGAACATATACTTCATAAAAATATTCATCAAAAAGTGCCTCATCAAACCTTCCTAGTTTTGGAGTCGTATTTTCTTTAAATATCCAAGTAGATTTTTTTCGAGGTACCTTCATCTTTTCATCAATAAAGATATTATTATTATTATTGCCATTGTTTTTTTTATTGTTAAATATGCTGTTGCTGTCATTATTTACATCATCAATTCTAAGATCATCGTTAATGTGTGATACAGATTTCTCTTCAGTACTGATTCGTAACTTTTCACCAGATCTTAATGTACCATGAAATTTAATTGAATAATTGCGGTCTTGATCATAGATAGATGGATCCAAAATCTCAAATCCTTCTTCTTCTAACGATAATTCCAAGAAAAAATCCTTATCATCGATACTCTCACTTTGAATATTTATTCTATCACCATTTTGGACAGTCATTTTTACTTTTTTTATTCGTACAGGATTTTCAATCAAAATTGGCATCTCACTTTCTTCTTTTAAATTCAGATATGCAACAGTTTGTGCCAAAATTGATTTTTTGGTTCCGCCACCTGTAAACTCAAAAAGAAATCGTTTTATTCTGTTTCTGAAATCTTCATCTGATTCTTCTTGTTTCCGGTATAGTTTGTAAATTTTTGCTAATAAATCAAGATTTTTTCCATATGATGTGTCTATCCAATGAGTCCTTTTTATGTTAACAAGGTCTTTTTTTTGTTTTCTCAACTCATTTGCAAATGAATCAATAAACGAAAAAAGTACTGATTCTTTGTCCCAACTTTTATAAAATTGTGGAAGTCTGTTTATTATTCTATCTGATGGATCTTGTATTAACATCTATGTTGTCTTATCCTCCAGAATATCTATTTTTATATTACGTAGGTATAGGCGTTCATTATAATTGATTATAATATTATCTCTATTATAGGTCATTTTACTAGATTCCGCTGTCAAATTTATTGTTTTATCTTGCTTTTCTCTAAATGCATCTATCACTAAATCTTTTACATCTCCAACTTGTTCTATACTTAATAATAACGATATTAATTGATTTATAATTAAAGAATTACCAATTTTCAATGATGACAAATAATTACGAATATACTTTTCGGCACTTGATATAATTTGTTCTTTATTGAATACATTTTTTTTTACTAATAGCATAACTCTCATATCTAATAATACAATCATTGGTCTATCGAATTCGACTCTTATTCCTGCAGCCTTTGTTTCTTCTATAGTTTTTTCTATTTCTTTACCATCTCCTCCATCTACTATAACCTTAACTATACCAGAAATTTCATCAGGCATATCTATTATTTTAGTTGAATTGACTCCTTCTATACTTTCTATCGCAGTTTGTAAGGACAAAACTGTAGCCTTTCCTTTTTCATCAAGGATTTTTTTTGCTCTTTCTCGCAAATCAGCATCATATTCAAAATCTGAACCGCCTTCTGTATTTGATCTATTTATAACTCTATCGACTCCTATAGGTGGTTTTGGCATAACATTAATCGAACCTGCTATAACATTTCCAGATGTCCCAGGATCTATTGCAATAATATCTATAGTAGCCTCCCATTTACCTTCTTGTTTTCTTTCCATATAGACATCTTGTTTTGTTTCAAAGCTTACAATATTCTTTGGATTAGTGGAAGAAGTTGATACAATTGTCCCACTGGGAATAATTACTTTCTGATAAGTTTCATATTCAATAGTTAATTCTCTTTGCTCGTCAGGCCTCTTTCCGTCTGATAACCAGCTAATAGTATTATCATTCAAATTCAATGAATAATCTTTGTTTAATTGAAATTCATAATTATTATTTTGATATATTCCAACTATGGACTTTATTTTTTTTATTGGTTTATTTTTAAGTTCATAAGAATCTATTCCATCAAATAGCAATATTTCTGTATTTGTTACAGTATCAGGTTCGCTGTTTTTAAAAAAAGTAACATAACCAAATGCACGCGTAGGCGACTTTCTCTTTATACCTAGTAGAGAAACTACATTATCTAGAGAAGAACCAGATGAAGTCTCTATAAATCCATCTTTATATACAGACTCCATTTCATCATACAGTGATTCTATCTCTTTGCTAATACCTTCTACTATAGTTCGAATAACGCTACCAGTATTAACATCAGTTAGACCAGAACTATTATTAAAGACATAAGATACTTCAAATATAGAATTTTCATCTGGTCTGCTGATATCTCTAGAATTATTCTCACTGATCTTCCACTCAATAGAAGTTTTATCTCTTATTTTATAATCTTTATCGTATGAAAAAGTATGACGGTTTCCATTTAAAAATCCTCTGACTTCAATTTCCCCAACTACAAGTTTGTTCTCTGGAAGTGATTCTAATTTATAAATTCTAGTAGAATTAAAAAACAAGTGTTTTTCACTTGTTTGTCCTCTGGTAATATGCTGAAGTATATCATCTACAATTTCAATATATTTTTTTTTATTGTACATTAGCTAGATTTTCAACCTCTGTCATTATATCAAGGTAAAACGGAAAAACAAGATTAAGAGGAATTTCTTGATCAATGGGAATTACAGTAATATCAATTATTACAGTATGTAGAGATCGATAGCTGTCGGCAGCAGCAGACTCTTCTTTTGTCAATTTATTTGCTGAAAAAGTTGTTGTTTCGTCAATTACTTCTAATTTGTTATCTGTATAGTTATTATTTTTAATCCTATGGTTATGATAATTAGAAATATTGTTATTATTAGAATGATTAATTATTAGACTTTTAACAGTTATCTTTACAATCTCTTTAATTCTAGGTTCTTTCATTAATGTAGACTTTATATAATTTCTTATTCTATTTCTAGTAATATCATTATTTAGTTCTCCTATAAAGTCATATAATCTGGAACCATATGTTGGATGTTCTATTTCATATAACTCACCTTCTATAGTTCTAAGCCTATTAATAATTGCCTGAGCTAGATTTGGTTCTTCTGATACAATCACTAAATCTCCTGTAGGAGAAACCACTAAATCAGAGCCTAAACCTTTTTCTTGTAAGTTAAGGTCAGTTCCCAAAATCTCTTTATTATCTGTTATTCCCACTTTCCCCCTCCTCTTGTATAACACCAATCAATCCAATCATGGATTTATATTTACAATAGCACCTTTGATTGTCATTGGTCCTAATGCTTGTATATTACTTGATTGGTCAGATTCGACATTGAGGGAAACTCCAGATTTAAGCGTTGTATTTATAGTACCATCGATATTGATATTAGAAGCTTTAATAGAAAGATCTTGTGCACTCTCGATCTGTAAATTAGCATCAGATTTAATTTTGATTCCTTGTGAATCATCTAATATTATCTGAGTTCTTGCAGATTTGATTTCAATTTCTCCTTTACTTTGTGCAGAAAAAGATGTGTTACCAATATTTACATTTAATCTATCATCATATAGATCTATATTGACTATTCCTTGTGGTAACACTATATTTAATCGTCTTAGCGAATTATCTTGAATATATGGAGGTTCATAAACTATTTCTTCTTCTTTGCTTAATGGTGGTCGATCTTCATCATTATATAGACGACCTATAATAACAGGAGAATTAAAGTCTCCGCTAATATAAGAAACTAAAACCAGATCTCCGGTATGAACGATATTAGATAGTCCTATATGAGCAGTAGCAACTGGTACTTTGCGTAGCTCTATTTCTTTATCTTTAAGCTTGACATTACACTCAAAATTATTTTTATCATCATCTGAAGAATGAGGAAATACAGATGTTATTATTCCAAGCTCAAGAATATGTAATTTTTGAATCTCCTTCTCTGCTATTTTTCGTATCATTTCCACAATACTATTATTGTTACTCATTAGATTATTATACTCCTTGACACTTTAGCGTAGTTACATATCCAGTATATTTACTTATAAAATGTTCTATAGTTTTTATTCGATATTCTCCATTTAGTTCTTTTAAAGGTACATTTTCTATAATAACAGAATCTCCCAAGAAAATAGAGGGATTCCCTACAATTTCAATTTGCAGAAGCAAATGTGAATTTAATTTTTTAAGAGATCCTTCTGCGATTTTTTTAGCGGTATCTTCATCTTTTACAAATCTTTTAGAGAAATGTAATTCTCTAGTTGCTGCTGCTGCTCCTCCTCCACTGTCGCCATTATCATCTTTAAGTTCACTTTCTGCAAACCCTTTAACTTGTTTTTTTGTAAGCCAATGAGATGTATCTGATCCTTTTATACTAGAAGGACTTTCTCCCAATATAGAAAGCGAATTGTATATAGTAGATGGATCCAACTTTTTAAGATTTATAATATCTTGACCATACAGAAGTTTATGTTTTGTTGATGGTTCATATTTTTTGAAAACTAATTTATCTTCAGGAGTACAATAAATATCAAAACCACATAAAAATGCCAAATCTTTTATGTGTTCAAAAGCGTTCTTATTACTATCCACAGCATAATATGGAAACATAAATCCATTAGAAATATTATCTACCTTTACATTTGCATCCTTTGCTAAATCCTTTACTACATCTCCAGCTGTTTGATTCTCATAAAATCTATCAGTTCTAAAATTGCATAGAGAAAAAATTGAGTTTAAGGCTATTATTGATATTTGTGATAAATTGATACTGAGTGTATCTATTTTTCCACTAAATACACGAAGCAGTTCATTTTCATATCCAATTGATATCGTTATTGGAGAATTTTTTTTAACTTGTATCTTATTATCCTCTTTTACTCTAAGAACTGTTTCTGTTGATCCAGCATAAGAATCGATAGTCATATCGACTAAAATTGAGATAGCTGTATCAGAGAGTCCAGATTTGACTATTGATGATCCTACTTTAATTTCATATGATGGATGCAGCGGCATTGTTCATTAAGTTAATTAATTATATACCATATATTTTTATAATGATATATGAGATAATATTTTTTTTGAAAATTATATACATATATATCTAGAAATAATAATCATACATGCTTCTTGGAATTCTGAAACGCTATAAATATAATAGATAGATAGATAGTATACACACATATCATTACTGTCAAAAAAATAAATTCTGTTACAAAAGTAAAAAAATAAAGAGAATTTACTGTAATTTAAAAATTGAAATTTGGAGCCACGATATTGTAAATACAAATGACGGGTAAAGAAAGATCCAGACGGTCTATTTGGCTTTGCTACGAATCTTCCTGCTATAGGATAAAATATCTATATCTTGATAAAATAAAATAAAATTTTTTTATCGTCATTTATCTGATTAAAAAAAGAGAGAAGGGGGAGGAAGTATTTCCTCGTTGAATTTCTAAAATTGCAAAGAAATCCTATATTATTTTGAACAAGAAAATTTTTTAAAGGATCATAACTTTTTGAGTTAGGCATTGATAACGTAGCCATGATAGTATCTGAAAAATAAATTGGATTGGAAGAAATTTTTCAAGATAATTTTCTAAATTCTTAACCCCGTTTGTATTTTTATCTTATCATCAATACTTAATTTTTTTTCTTCTTCCTCTTTATATTGGGAATCGATATTTGAATAATATGGATATGATGAGCCGTTGTTATAATACCCATAATAATAGTAAGGGAAATTATTAGGCAAATTATTATTATTATAATAATAAGTTTGATTATACTGAGGCGACTGATTCATATTGGTATTTTTATTTAGAAATTTGCGCTTTGGTTCAACCAAGTTTGGTAGATGATAAGGCACGTAAATTTCTTCTTGTTTTATTCTAGCTTTTCTTCTCAAGTCATCATGAACCTCATGAACACCATAAAGATGTCTTTCTAGGTGCCATTTTCAAGTGAATTTCTTGTAGCATATGGTACAGACGTTCTTCTTTTGCATATAATAATTCTTTTCTTATCCTTTATAAAAGAAAAAAATTAGAGATTACTCAAATTAGAGTTACTCGAGTGACTCCTCTCAAAAGTAGTTTTGAAAGTAATTTAGAAAAGTTTTAAAAATAAAATTTGAGATAAAAAATTAAGTTAAATTGCTATATTCTATATTTGATTCGAAAAAGATTATGTAAAGGTAAAATATTATATTGATTGTTAGTGAAAGTATAGATTGAAGCTGAAGAAGCAATAATAGTAGTAGAATAATTTTTTTTCTTTTGCTTATTATTATTATTGTAAGAATAGTCTCATAACCATAACAATCAGATCTTTATTTTTTTTTCTTTTAGAATTTGTCTATATATGTATTGTGTTATATATACAGGAATAGAACCACCACTTCCTTCAAGTAAAGATTTAGATCTAAATCCATTTTCTATTTTTCTTTCTGCTATTTTCTTTAGTTTCTTGCCTTGTCAATAAATCTAACTAAAGATCTCATCGATAATTCATAATCGACTAGAATCAGTCAAATCTTTTTTAATTTTTATTCATGTCTTCAAATTCTTCTACTTCTATTTGCCATCTTTTGGAATGTCATTTACATTTATTATAAAACTTGTACAAGATGATAATGATCTTGACAATATATCTTTTCTGTTGATACAAAAAAATAAAAGAACAAAAGATATAGAACTACGAAACTAGAAATTTAATTGATAAAGACTCTCAAATCACCTTTTCTTTCTATTTCAAATATATTCATATTATATTTTTTTACTAGTATATCAACAGGTCAGATATAGATAGTAGATATTAATAGATTTTTAGACTAGAGATGTATTTGCTTGTACGCTTGATTATTGTTGTTGGCACATTTGTTACATACTATAAAAATGTTTTAATATTTCATCTCCTTGCTATCAATTATATTTGAAATGTCAAATTTAATGGTAAGGATAAGTTTAATATCTTTTCTTTCTCTAATTTTAATTACAGGTTTTTCCTTTAAAGTTAATACAAATTTTTCTGAAAATAAAGGATTCTTTTACTCTATGAATACAGTTTCATTAGTTTATGCAGGAGATGATGATGAAGGCGAAGGAGGCGAAGGAGGCGGCGGCAATGAAGGCGACCCATTAAATTGTGATCCAGGACAGCATGAAGAGGACGGAAAATGTGTACCAGACAGTCCAGAACCATTAAATTGTGACCCAGGACAGCAAAGAGATAGTGCTGGCAACTGTGTACCAAAAAATGCAAATATTGCAAATCTCGCAGAACATCAAGTCTGTGAGGAAGGATATTATGAAGACGAGGGGAATGATTCAGACCCGACTAATAACGTTTGTAAACCATGTGATGAACACTCAGAAGAAGAAGAAGAATGCAAAGACGAAGAGGAAGAGGAAGAGGAAGAGGGATCTATACCACTAGAACTTGTTAAGATTCTTCTAAATTTTAATCAAGTAATAAATGAAGGTTTTCAATGTGACCAAATAAAGGTAAAAGATAGAAATATAGTATTATGTAGAGAAGGTGGCATAACAAAACAAGTTATAGTACCACAGAATCCAAATACGTGTCTGACTCAAACAGAAAATATAGCATTAACTGGAACGTTAAGACCCCAAGAAATAAGACTGCTTGCTGATTTTGATCCATGCATAATTCAGGATGGAACTATCACTTTGAATATGCCAAATACTCAAGATATAAAAATAGCCGCATTGTATCTTGATAAAATCGGAAACAATCACAAGGGTGTATTAATTAATCCAGGACAAATTCAGACTCTCATCTTCAATCAAGGATTATTCAAATTAAGTCTAGGTCCATGTTTGACGGGAAAAGATGTCCAGACAGGCCTAGTCACTACTTTGACAAAAATTAATGCAATTGCATTATTCAATAATGGAGATTTTTTAATACAATTTGGACCTAATAATGCAGCTGCACTATCAGCTATATTAGCTCAAGGAGCTCCAGGCTTAATATCTGATCCTATATGTGTTCCTTATTTGCCTGGAAAGAATATGGAGAGCCAAATACAATTTTCTCCTTTTACTCCTTCTACTGATACTTCTCTTCCACCTTCTAATACTACTTCTCCTATGAATACTCTGGAGTCTATTCTTTCGACAGATATACTAGGGTCTTCCAGCACTCCTTTGCTCTCCCTTGAAAATCTGAATACTCTAGATCAAAATCAACTTATAGATGCAATTTCTTCAAAGATATCTCAACTCCGAACCTTTGAAAAGAATAAGATCACACAGACTCTTTTTGATCTAACACAAGCTACTGCAGCAAAAGGTGGCGATGTCATGAATAATCTAAGACAAATAGGAACAAAAATTTTACAAAATCCATCCGATCCTCTTATTGATAAAATAATAGGAATAGCGAACACTAAATAGAATCATATTTCATCTTTTTTTATCTTATTTTTTTCAGTTAAAAGATATAACATTACGGGAATAAATTCAACTTGATTGAAAATAACACATATACATCATAATATTACTGAAAAAATTTTGCATAATTCAAAGTAGAGATATTTTTGTTACATCTAGCTGGAATCTTTAGATTCTAAGTTAAGTCTCTAATCTTTTATCAACATTATGCTATCCATTTAGCATAAATATAGAAATGGATTTAGCTTTGTTATACATCTTTTAGCATATGCCAAATAATCCTGTCAGACTAGAATTATCTACTGTACAGAAAAAGGAATTATTTTCATTCATGAAGAGTACTCGTGACAAAGAGGAATACAGAGAAGAACATCTGCTATAAAACAAAAGATGAAGAAGGAGTACCTTATAGAACAATAGCAAAGAATCTCGGTGTCAATTACCGCAATGTGTATGACTGGATTAAAAAATATAGAGAATATAATCTTGATGGAATAAGAAATAAGAGAAAGAATGGAGGTAGAAAACCTCAAAGACGGGTGCTCAAATCATGTAGGGGAAGAGGTACATTTTACAAGGATCATCCAATGATTAAGTGTATTCACCAGAGAAA
>JAATVJ010000139.1 GCA_014523515.1 Nitrososphaerales archaeon TH1177
AATGGCTTGTTGTTGATATTTGCTTGTTGTATCGATACTTTTCTCAATAATTTCATTGCTTATCTTTTGATATTTATTGATATTCTCATTGAATTTATTTGTTGCATCTGAAATCTGTTGTTTTTGTTGGTCTAGAAGTTTCTCTGTTTCATCTTTTACAGTACTAGTGTGTTTTTTATTTTCTTCTCTTATGTTTGTCATATTAGTAATAGTTACATGTTTATCCAATTTATAAGCAATAATAAATTAAAATAAGCAATACTTAATTTATCAGTTTAGATAAATGTTGATTATTATTTTATTCTAAATTATTAATAATTTATTCCCTAATTTATCAAAAAATTGTATTGTATCTAACATTTCTAAATGTTCCACAATTGGAAAGACAAGGAGCAGACCTACAAACAAAGATCGAAGAACTACAGATAAACAATCAATCATTGAGAGAGAACGACAAGTTAAAAGAAGATGCATTGGCTCATATATCTGATCAATTATTAGTTTTAAGCGAAAGAATATACAACAGTTAGAAAGAAAACAAATGATATAATAATACAGTTACTAAACTTTATACAAATAATATCTCAAATATAGAAATGTAATTTTATATTTCAAATATGCTAAAAAAGAAATATGAATAATAAAACTTTTTCAATAATACTAATTAGTTTAATTGTATTAGATTTTCTATTACTCTATGTACGACTTTGATTCTTTTTTATTATTATTTGAATTGCTGTTATTATTACTATTGTCTCTCTTGGCTTCTTCAGGAAGTCTATCTATGTCTTTAAGAGTATTGAATCTAATAGCGAATTCAATTGCGAAAAGGTGTTTACACTTTTTGAATCCTTTTCTTTTGTTGTTTGATTCATAATCGTTACAAGAACACCACTCAAATACTGAAGGGTTATATTTTACAAAGTAGTATATCCAATCACTACTTTCAGATTCACGTAGTAGATATCCCAGTTTGGTAGTCGATACGTTCTGCGAGAGAGAGCAAGGATTCTACCCTTGCCCTCACGTCTATCTTTTGCTAATGTTTTGTTTTCAACTATCTCTTTTGTATTGTTTCGCTTCGTCTTTCGTTATTTTAAAATAGTTAGTATTGCCATCAAATTGCTCTACTAAACTTTCAGGAATATAAAATCCGTATTTGGTCACATTGCCTTTCTGTGTTATGATGTATTCTCCTAAAATCTCATGAACTTTACCAAAATTAGTATCATCGCCAAGTCACCTTGATTCTTTTTTGACAATGTCTTCAGAATTATGGTCATCATCAGTAGTATTAGAATTGTTTGACATACAGAGAATAGAATATTATACTTTAAATAATCATATTTAAAATGCCATAGCCTACTGAGTAAAATGGACTGATAGATGGAGGCTATGACATTTGATTAGGCTGTTTTTTGTTTATATTTCTATCAATATTATTTGTAATAAAATATTTAAAAATTTAAGATCATTTATTAGTAAAAGAAACCATAGCCCTCTTTGGAGAGAATTGTCAGGAGAATAATAGTATAAAAGACTATGAATTATGCCTTTGTTTCTGACTCACTATAATGTCTATTTCTTGACTTTATTTTAGATAAACTATATTGAATAAGATATTTTTGGTCATTAATTCCTTTGGATTTGTAATAATATTTGCTAACTAAATAGGAAATCACATACCATATTATACTATTTACTATAATAGTAAATAAAAAACCATAATAATATGCCATAATTGTTCCAGTAATAGTACCTCCTATCAGAAAAGGTATTTGTCGTTTTATTATTGATTTTAAAATTGAATCCAAACTAAGACTATATATAGACAACATCCCTTATAATAGTAGTCGCAGTTTTTCATTCTTTTTCCTTGTTTTTTTTGATAAAACTTACCTGGCCATTAATTTCCAAATACGATGATTTAATATCGGAAATATCATCTGTACCACTTAGCCTTAAATAAGATTCAAATTCATCTCGAGAAATTCTAGCCTTCATCATAGAGTCTTCTAAAATTTTACCATCTTTTACCAACAAAATTGGTTTTGCTACTATAACTTTGCTAAATTTTTTGTACTTTGTAGTCAGATAATCATACATTTTGAATATTGCTATTGCTATAATAATAACCGTAAATCCTTGGGGTATAGAGACCTCAGTTGGATTTAGCATAGGTTCACTAACTGCATTTCCTAATCCTAGTATTATTATCAGTTCGATGCTACTTAATTGACCTAAACCCTTATTTCCAAGCCATTTTATTACAAATACAATTAGTAGTGTAACAATTGCTGTTCTGAAGGTAACTGCAAAGATAGTGTTAAAGTCTATAGTGAATGCATTTTCTATAATTTCTGATACTAGTAATTCTATGGACATGAACTAACAACTAGTTATGCTAGTTATAATATTATACTGAATAAAAAAATTGCAATTAAAATAATGAAAAATGAAAATTAGAAATTTTAAATATATAATAATAACAAATAGAATGAACATTAGTTTTCATATTTTATCTAGACAACTATTATCTCAATTCAGTAGAAGAGTTATTAGTTTTAAGCACGTTATAATAGTGTGTATAATTCTTGTAAATCATTAAAATGGCGGGTTCGATGATAATAAACGTCAGTTTAATGATGTTGTTAACTCATTTAATCAATTAACAAGTTGTTCTTTATCGTCATCTAAATCAATTGTTATAGTAGATGACGAACCGGACATTTGTGAAACGTTCAAAGTAGCATTGCAGGAGAGTGGATATGGAGTAAACGCCTTTACCAATCCAATAGTAGCGCTTGAGCATTTACTAAAGAATCCGGATAAATACAAACTAGTGATTTCTAATTATCGTATGCCTTATTTGAATGGCTGTGAATTGGGCACTAAAGTCAAAGAACTAAACGGAAATATCAAAGTGATTCTCATCAGTGCCTATGATAGTATTGAACACAATAAACTTAATTTTGAACTTCTTAAAAAACCTGTTACACTACAAAAATTGCTTGATATTGTGAACGTATCTTTAAACAATAATGCGAAAGCATCATTATCAACGAGGCTAGATGAAATCTGATTATCGAGCAATAGCGATAGTAGATGATGATGAAGATATAGTTAACCTATTTACAGACTTACTAAGAGAAAGTGGCTATGATGTATTTGGTTTTACTAATCCGCTTTTATTGCTAGATTATATTCATCATCATAACAATCAATTTCGTTTAGTTCTTATCGACTATAAAATGCCTCAAATCACAGGATGTGAATTGGCTAACAAAATAGCAGAGATAAATTCAAGAATCGAAATGGTGTTAATAACTGCAGCCAACGATATTGTAAAAAATAACTTGGATTTAGAACTTATTATTAAGCCATTAAGAATGCATCAACTTTTACACATTGTCGCTAAATATATGAACTAAACAATCACTTAGAGTTCATTCAAAGGTATACAAAAGAATGAAAAAAATAAACAATACAATTTAATAAAATTATATACAAATTTTATAATATGTCGCTTTTTTTTAATACGTTATTACTTTTATTTAATATAAAATCTAAATAAAAAATAGTTTTCAGCCACTTGTCTAGGTGATATCATCCAGTCTGACCAAAGTTTGAATGAATTAACTATATTAAATTAATATTCATAAAAGCATATAACGAGTAGTATATGCTGTGTATTACCATTAACATCCATTAATATCATCTGACCTAGAATCAACAGTTTAGTAGTTGTAATTACTAAATTTTGTCAATAATTGAAGATGGAATGGATATTTTTCTACCTACAACACTAACAATCTCACTCCAGACCACATCATTTACTCCATCCATACCTTTTATTTTTTCAAGTAGGTCAAGAAGTATAATGTTATCTTTAACTATAGTTTCAACTCTTAAATCAATAGTATGTTCTCCTATGCTTTTACCCACGTATGTTACTTCATCTAATTCAATTAGTTTATGGGCTACGGTATTTGCCTTTCCATTTTTTATGGAAATAAAAAAATCAACACGTCTCCATCCAAATTTCTCAATATCCAAAATATGGTAGGTTTTTAAAATTCGTTTTCTAATCTTCTACGCCTTCTTCTAATTGTACTAATTGGAATCCCTAATTTTGTTGCTATCGTGCTTGATTGTATATTACCATCTGGTACAAGAAGAATCTTTAATATTTCTCTATCTATATCCGATAATACAGGAACAGACTTATCTGCACGTGCAGACATTTATTATCTAAATATTGGAACTAACATATATAATAATTTCGTCAAACACGGCTCTGTAGAAACCATCATAGCTAACAACATTCTACAGTTAATTATTGAATAAACAACAATCCAAATTATGTTAGATTAGCAGGTCAACTATTACGTATTCTCAAACATTGTAGGATTCCCTTATACTTGTATAGAAAGAGCAATCACGTCTATACAGTATGGCAACACATAGTACTAGTTACAATAAGACAGTATGAAGGCAAGAGTTACAGAATGTTTACAGACTGGCTGGTTGAAGCATATTATCTAAGACTGTTTCTATAACTATCAAGGATACCACATTATACAACCCTACAGAAATTTACAGATAGAATCAACATCATGATGCTTGGAAAGATAATCTCATCTTTTATCCTCTTTACAGGTACAAGACACATATTTGCTGGCATAGATGCAACTGGATTCAAAATAACATATGCATCAGAATACTATACAAATAGAGCCAAATTGAGAAGGAAGAAATATGCCAAACTGTCAATGGGAGCAGATGTTCTAAAACAGATAATCTGCAAGGTCAAGGTAAGACGAGCTCCAACAACAAAACATGACAATATAGATTTCAAACCGATTGTAACAAAAATATCAAAAATAAAATCATTATCTGTAGTTGTTGGAGATAAAGCATATGATAGTGAAGATAACCATGTACTTGTAAGAGAGAAACTACATGGATTCAGTATCATACCTACAAGATATGAACAA
>JAATVJ010000140.1 GCA_014523515.1 Nitrososphaerales archaeon TH1177
ATGGAGCCTTTTTTTAATAATAATGTTATAGGAGTTGGAGAATCTATTGGATGTGTTTTTCCAATGCTCGGAGAAGGAATAATACCTTCATTATTGTGTTGTGAAATCTTTCTAAATGTCTTTGGTAAATCTAAAAATTTTGATTTTAAAATGTATCGAAAATTAGTTTTGAAAAAATTTGATTATTATGATGATGTTTATAAGATTGTACGATTAAAGATGGACAAAAAATTAAGTACAATTAAACATTTCCCTTTAATGATGAAAATGTATACATGCATGAAAAAAGATGAAAAAAGATTTGGCTTTGAAATAAACTTAGATAAAATGACTAAATTAGTAAATGCTCTTTAATTAAGTAATTTCTTGCTATTAACTTGGTTATTAGTTATTATAATGTTAAAGTAAATTGTATCTTTACAAATAAATGGACAAATAAACCAACCTTATTATAATATTAACAAACATTTTTTTGATTTTTTTTTAATAATTTCTTTTCATAATATTGAGCTAATTGAAAATAGAGGATTTAATGCTCAGGGAACTCCACTTCTTGCATGATAATTAATCTATCTTTTGAGAAATTATTATCAGACATTAGTTATATCATTTAAAAGATGTACAACAAGAAATCATTAAGATGACGATCCCTAATGCATATAATACAAAGAAGATAACAAGAAAAGATAGTATAGAAAAGACATCATATAAAAAGATGGATGATAGAGGGAACAAATTCATGGCATAATAAGAGATTCAGAAAATTGTCTACAAGATATGAAAAGAAGGATGAGAACTATCTTGGTCTTGTGCAATTAGCAAATAGCATAATAATTTATAGGAGGATAATTTTGGGATATTTTCTTATATAAATGTATTTTCTGTTTTATCGTCTTTGACAGATTTTGCTTTTCCTTTTGTTATTTTTTGTAACATTTCTCTCATATCTTGCTTTTCTTTTTCAGTGAGTTTTTCATCTATAAGGTCTATAACAAATAACCACATTGTAGCACCTATCTTATTTTCTTTAAACAGAGCTTCAAC
This sequence comes from Nitrososphaerales archaeon TH1177, assembly GCA_014523515.1. Classification (GTDB taxonomy): domain Archaea; phylum Thermoproteota; class Nitrososphaeria; order Nitrososphaerales; family Nitrososphaeraceae; genus TH1177. The sequence goes on from JAATVJ010000140.1 coordinate 1,045, forward strand.
TTCAACTTTCCATTGACTTTTTCTATGCCAGAATCCAATAATAATTGAAAGAGGAACATATAATGCTATAAAAAATATTGCAAATCCAAAAAGACTTCCACCAGTCAATGTATCAATACTGGGAACTTTTTCTAAAACTAATTTATATTGTATAGTTATAAAATTTGCAAATGTCATTATAAAAATAAGATATATGCTGTGTCCTTGTCTAAAATCCAGCCATAATTTTCTAAACCAACTACTGTCTTTTTTCAATATACTATTAACACTATTGATTTAGATAAATTGTTTATAAGAATTATAGTTTATTTTAAAAAAATTACTTTCTAATATCTTATTTTTTTTCTATAATCTTAAAAGTTCCTTGAGAAAATAGCAATTTTACTGGATGATTTATTGAATTGATGTGATCTGCTAATATAATATAAATTCCATTCTTTGAGAAGTTTGTATAATTGTATTTAAAAGTTCGTTGATCCTTTAATAATGTTTTCATCCATCCTCTAAGATGTGACTCACCATAAATAATAGATTTTGAATTTGTATTATTATTTAGCCAGTCTATAGTTATTAAAAGATCTCTATTATCCGCGATATCAATGGAATTGAATTGCATCGTTGTAGGAACAAATTTTTGTGTGTATTTGGAAAATATCCCATACACTGGAAAAGCATAATCATTGGGTAATATCATATAAAATAATCCAATACATATGTAAAGAGAAAGAATAGGTAAAAGTATCTTATAGTTTGGTTTATTTTTAGATTTAGAAGAAAATAGTCTTATTAATCCATAAGAAGAAAAAATTGATATAAAAATTCCAGAAATTATTATCCATCTATCTGGTAGTAAAATGGAAGAATATGGTAATACTGACCATGTGAATGATCCTACTAAAGCCAAACTTAATGGAATATATAACAATAGTTCATGAAGGTATTTGATTCCATAAATAAAAAAAGGAAATAATAAAATATTTATCATTATAAATAGAATTACTAAATTCAGGGGAGTATAGTTCAGGTTTTCTTTTATATTTCCATTTAATATTTTGTTTATATTCCTACTAAATGAGTTGTTGTTAATATTATCAATTAAAACAAAAATGCTGACTATTGTTATTATTATTGTTAACAAAATAATGTATTTTCTATCCTTTTTAATAGAAAAATAAATTGACAATGATATAATTAGTAAAAAGGAGATCATGGTGTCAGTCAAAATGGTTATAATTACTAATGAAATAATCAAACAAAAATGAATTATTTTTTTTTTGTAAAAATATAATTTTCTATCTTTAAGAATTAAATAAAAGATTAAAAAAGTAAAAGACAATGCAAGAATATCTTTTTGTAAATCCCAAGTAGTTCTCAATGTAGAAATCTGAAACAAAATAAATATAGTCATGAACCATACAGGTTTTATAACAAGTCCTTGTAATAATAAATAAATTGATAAAGAAAAGAATCCGTAGAAAGTTGATGATAAAACAATCATCAAGTTATGAGGATCCAAAGAAGTAGATGTTTTTAATACGTATAACAAATATGGAAAAATATTAAATTGATAATTTAAAGGGTCAAATTCAACTTCGCTGGCTAAAGGAATGTAATAATTTATAGTATCATATCCAATTGGATATGGATAAGCTATAATTTCAGGAATAATTCTTATCAAACATCCAAGAAGAAAAACAAATACGAGATTTTTATTTATTTTTAACCTTAAAATAAATGAAATCACTTTATATCAATACAAGTTTTATATCAAATTATCTCATTAATAGATATCATAGAATTTTAGAATCAATTATAGATCTTGTCGATTTTAATAAATAATCAACGTCAGTTTTAGAGTGTTGGTATGAAATTGCTCCCATTTTAAATGGTAAGAAGAATATTTTATGCCTAGAAATTAGAGCAAAATGATATAATCTTAATTTTTCCTTATCAGCCAATGCTACATCGTTTGCATTATTAATTTCCTTAACTTTCTCATTCAAAAAATGTATGTTGAAAAGCGAACCTATTCCAGTTATTTTTATCTCAATATTGTTTTCATCAAAGATTTTCTGAAGTTCTTTTCTTGTATATTTCCCAAGATTGTCAATTTTTGAATAAACTTGATTTTCATTATTTTTTAGAAATTGCAGAGTTTTTAATCCTGCTGTCATTGTAACTGGATTAGATGCAAATGTGCCTCCACCAATAGAACAAATTAGATTTTTATTTTTTTTATCAATAGGATTAGAAAGAGATAAAATTTCATTTTTACCACATACTACACCTATTGGTAATCCTCCTCCTGCTATTTTTCCTAATGTAAATAAATCTGGATCTAATTTAAAGATCTTATAAGCTCCATGAATTGATAGTCTAAAACCAGTTACAATTTCATCTAGTATAAATATAATATTGTATTTCTTAGAAAATTCCTGTAGTCTTTGCAAGTATTCATTATGTGGTATAATGCATCCTGCGCCTGCTAAAATAGGTTCAACGATAATACAGGCTAGATCTTCTTTTATCTGATTTAATAGTTTTAAAGATAAATCAATATCGTTAAAGGGGATAGAAATAACGTATTTGCTATCTATATCTAATCCTAAGCCTTCCTCTATTTCAAAAGGATAGTTTACACTTTTAAGTAATGAAGAATTAAATCCATGCCATCCTCCTATTATTTTAGCAACTATTCGTTTTCTAGATGCCGCACGTGCAAGTCTTACTGCATACATCGTAGCTTCTGAACCTGTACTGGAGAATCTCATTTTTTCCGCTTTTGGCATTAGTTTTTGAATAGTATCAGCTAATTCAATGCTTGCATTGTTTACAGTACCATACAGAGTACCATTTTTAATTTGTTTAGATAAAGCTAATGAAACATTTTTAGGAGAATGACCAAGGATTAAAGCCCAGTGGCCCATCCAATAATCGGTATATCTATTATCATCAACATCGATAAGGTATTTTCCAATAGCTTTCTTAACAAAAAAAGGATAAGGTTTAAAGTATCTAATATTATGACTAATACCTCCAGGAAAAAGATTCAAAGAATTTTTGTAAAGTAAATGCGAATTTTTGGTATGTTGTTGATAAAATTCAACATCGTCATTAACGTTCATTATATGAAAACAGAAAAAGTTAAAGAACTAATTTATAAGTTATGCCTGTAAGCAAACAACATCTTTTCTTGCTAGCAACAAAAAAAGATAAAATTAAGAGGAATATAGGTTAAAATAATAATGTATATTCGTATCTGAAATATCTGAAATATTTCAGGACATCTTGCTAACCTAACATTCTAAACTCAATGTTTATATACATAAGCATACCAATGTAGTAGCCCTGAAAATATGACAATTTCAGGCACCATCTCTTGCTCACAAAAAAATGATAAACCTTGCACAAATAAGGTTTATATGATGTAGCCAGAGATGATGAGTTTGTCGAACGCAAGGCTAGGCGGCATCAATAACGAAATATTGGTCATGGAGCCAAAAAATGAATTATTGATCTCCATTTGCGCTCATAACAATATCTGTGATGAGGATCTGATAATACAATATTAGATCTGATGTTGGTTGGTTGCTATATTAAAATTAATATTAATATTAATAAAATTGATATTAATTAATTGATAATAATAATGATTGTGTGTTTACAAACCCGCACAATTCTTTCATATGATTGTCCGGCCGTCCGTACTCTATTTATTTACTCATCTAAAAAAATAAATAAAAAAAAAAAAAAGAAAAAACAAAAAAACAAAAAAACGAAAAAACGAAAAAACAAAAAAACGAAAAAACGAAAAAACGAAAAAACGAAAAAACG
>JAATVJ010000017.1 GCA_014523515.1 Nitrososphaerales archaeon TH1177
AAATAATTCATGCATATATTAAATATTTAAAATAAAGTATATTTATTCAATTATACAAAAAAAGGTCAGTCAGTCCCTTTTTATCTATCCCAATTGAACTTATATTATATAATTCTTGAATATCTTCCTCTTCTTTCAATTTCTTTGACTATATTTAATATTCTGCTAAAATTATGAACAGTAGATTCTGAATATCCATCTAAAAAATTTTGATATGTCTCTTCAAAAATATGTATATGTGCACTACTTAAAATTTCCTTTATTACTCTAATATCAGTTGCCATGTCTTCTATTCGCTCAGAGTAAAAAGAAAGACCAAAATCAATTAAATACAAATTATTTCCATCTACTATAAAATTGGATGTAGTTAAATCCCCATGTATCATATTATTGTTATGTAGGATGGAAACATATTTTCCAATTTCCTTTCCTATTTCCTTAGAAATAATATCTTTCACATTTTTTCCATGAATGTACTCCATTATAATTTCAGCCCGTTTTGGGTCAAGAAAATATATAAAAGGAGTTTTTATTCCTGTTGTCTTGGCAGCATGTAACATATTTGCTTCATGTATTGTTCTTCGTCCTCTTATTATATTGTCTAGGACTTTATGTCTATATCTTTTTGAGGTTCTTAATTTTGAAATTGCTTTGTCTTTATACCAATCTACTAAAAAAATATCTGCTTCTGCTCCTTTTTTAATAATTTGATAATGCAATAATAATATATGCAATTAAAAAGAATAAAAATGTGAGCTCTGTACAACCAAGAAAAGGTGAAAAACTAATTATTCAAGAAGATTGTTCTGAAGATCACTTAAAGAATGGATTATTAACACTGACAAACCAAAGAATTTTTTTTGAAAAGACTGAAGGAACTTTAGCAACTCTTTCTAAAAGACCAGGAGAATTACTATTAGATATTCCTTTAAAGGAAATTAAAGAATCCAAAACAGAAGGATTTCTATTAAAGAAGGTAGTAATTATAACAATACATAACGATACTTACAAATTTGGTGTCTTAAATAATTCTAAATGGGCGAAAGAGATAGAAAAATCAAAATCCAATATTAATTAATTTTTTAGCTATAGTGATAATAATAATAATTATTTTATCTCCAGTGTACTTCTACTTTGTCTATTCTCCATGACTGCTTTACAAATGAATCTTGAACTTTGATTGTTTTACCTGAAGAAACATTATCGCAAATTCCAGTCCATGCTATTTGAGCACCATTATCACCTGAATAATGAAATGGACAAGTATACAATTTTGCATTTTGTCTTTTTGAAGCTATTTTTAACATACTAGAAAGACGATTATTTGCAGAAACTCCTCCTACTATTAAAACTTCTTTTTTCTCTGTAAATGATAACGCTCTTTCAATAACTTCTGTTAACATTGCAAATGCTGTTTCTTGAAGGGAAAAACATGTATCAAATTTATTGTATCCATTATCTATCAACTTTTTTGTAGCCGTTAATATACCAGAAAATGAAACATCATTACCTTTCACAATATATGGTAACTGAAAGTATTGTTTTGAAGATTGATTAGCATATTCTTCAATTCTATTTCCACAAGGAGAGGCAAATCCAATGTATCTTCCAATTTGATCTAATAATTGTCCAATAGTAATATCTAACGTTTCTCCAAATACTCTCCATCTTTTATTTGAAAATGCTAATATCATGGTGTGACCTCCAGATACTAATAAAACTAGAGGATCTTTACATGTTGTAAGCATCATACCTAGTTCGATATGACCTAATGCATGATTAACTGGTATTAGTGGTATATTGTAAAATGATGAAAGAGCCCTTGCAATGACTGCGCCAACTCTAAGACATGGACCTAAACCAGGGCCAGCAGAATATGAAATTAAGTCTATCTCTTTAGTTTTTATATTGGCTTTTTTTAATACATCTCTCAGAAGGTTTGGAGCTTTATCTATATGATGTCTAGATGCTTCTCTAGGATGTATACCAGTCCCATTTGGAGCTTTATATGTACTTCTAATTTCAGATAATATTTCTCCTTTTTTTTTAATAGAATCAAATTGAATTATGGAACATCCAAAAGTATGAGCGGTACTTTCAATTCCAAGACAACAGATATTATTATCCTTTTCTTTGGACTCTTTCATAATTATCCTCTACTAGTAGCAGAAACTATTTTTATTATATCATTATGTTTCAATTCATAATCCGCCCCAATTCTTTGTTTATTTCTTACATCTATAGCAAACATAAATCCTTTAGCTAAATCTTGATGTATATTTGCAGCTAAATCTTTTGCTGTAGATCCCTTTCTTAATAAAATTGCATTAGGTAGAATATTTCCCTTTTTATCAGATAATTTTATTTCATCTTCCACAGGAAAAACTATAATTAAGTTAAGTAATTTGAAACATACTGTATTTATTGCTTCCTGAACTCCTGTAGATCCATAGTCATCAAGTACAGATTGTATTATCAATAATGCTTTTTTTTGTTGCTCATTCAATGCATCTTTATCTTTTAGTTGAAAATTTTTGTCTCCTGGAAGATAATACCATAAACCTTTTTTTGCTCCTTTTCTAAGAACCAATTCTGCTTCTGATGCACAAGGAATTACTATTGTATTGTTTTGTTTTATTTTTTTTATATTATCTTTGGAAGAAGAAATATCTGCTTTGTTAGCCAGTATTAGTAAAGGTTTTGAATTTCTTCTTATTAATTTTACCAACTTTAATAATTCTTCTTGTGTCCAATTTTCAGGATTTTTATTGGTTAGTCCAACTTTTGATAAAGAATTTGAAATAGTATCGATTGTTACAGATAATCCTGAAAGCCTCTTTGTTAATATTTGCTCGATTTTTAATTTTTGATTTGCCATGTCTCTGGTAATTTTATTCCAATCTCTATTGATAATTGAAAGAACCCATTGATCGAATTCTTCCTCCACAAAGTTAATATCAAAAAGAGGATCGCCATGTGCTTTTTCTACTACTTTACCCTCTGGGTCAGTTGAACCTGAGGCATCAACAACATGAATTAATGCATCTGCTTGTCTTGCCTCATCCAAAAATTTATTTCCTAATCCCTTTCCTAAATGAGCCCCAGGGACAAGTCCTGCAATATCTATTAACTTTACAGGTACAAATCTGTTTCCATCTATACATAATGAATGAATTGGATTATCTTGTATTCCAAATTCTCTACATACACATTTCTCTCTCACAAAGGTCACTCCAATATTTGGTCGAATAGTAGTAAAAGGATAATTAGCTGATGGGACGGATTGATCAGTTGCAGCATTAAAAAAAGTAGATTTACCAACATTAGCTTTACCAATAATTCCTATTATCATAATTGAATCATTTCTATTAATATTAGCAGTATTTTTTATTTTTCTATTCGTTTTGTTACAATTCATTAACAATTACAAAAGATATTATTTATATCATATTACATTGATGAAAATATAATATTATACAATTTAGTTATAAGTTTGCTTCTTCAATTTAAGAAATTCGTCCAAAACCATCTTTTATTCTATAATTTTTATATATTCAAAATGACCCCTTAAATCAAGTTAAAGGATCTTGGCAGGAATAGTAGCAATTTATAATTTTGACGATAAGAGAGAATCTTGTGACGAGATGCTATTTTACCTTGTAAGCGCAATGCGGATGCTACAACACAGGGGAAAGGCATACTGGAAGATGATTGTCGGAGAAAAAGTGTTAGAAAGTGAAGGCTTTCTTCCATCAAATCATATTTTATCAAGGTTGATAAAAAAAAAGAATTTAGTAGGTTTAAATGCTATTGGTTATCTTTCTAAAAGAGCTCCAATATACCCTAGCATGAATTATCTCAATATTGCATTAGATGGTTTTCTTGTCGATACTGAAAAACTAAATGTTAATCCTTACATAGGATCGGCAAAAGATGCAGATCCCTTGTTTCAAATTTATACAATTTTTTTCAAGTTATTGAATGAGAGAGAAGATCATAGCCGAGCAGCAGAATTTTTAGATAGACATCTGCTTGGAAAT
>JAATVJ010000007.1 GCA_014523515.1 Nitrososphaerales archaeon TH1177
TACTGTAATACTTGAATCAATTAAAAATGCTTCAAAGTCTTCAGAATCTTTGGTCAGATACATAGTAGGAGAAGATGCAAAAACTTTTTCACAAGCAAAAAAGAATATGTCTGATTCACAATTGCATGAGTTTATTTCAAATAGACTGCTAGGTTAAGTATTGCTATCATTAAAAGCAAAAAAATTCTTTATAAATCAATGTTTTCATTGAGAAACATAATTATTTCTTCAATTGAAAAATTATTGATATATAATACCTACAAGACTAGTTTTTGATTTATTTTTTGATATTTTATTAATAAAATGATTTTTAAATTCTGATTAAAAAATTAACTCTTCATTTATACAAAAAACTGTATCTCAATCAGAGGACTAAGATAGCTAATTTGATATTTCTATAATATATGGTATCAATTCATATTTTTTGGCAGTAAATATTATGACATTGATAATATTACAGTTAAAGATTATGTAAAAATAAGCTATTATACTAATATATATGTAAACAATAATAGAATAAAAGTTAAATAAGATTATTGAAGAAAATACCAAAATTATTTAATAAGAATAAGATTTCAAAAGGCTTGAAAGATATTATGTTTTATATTTTTGTCAAGTTCAAAATATATTTAATTAGTTCTAAATAATAGGATCAATTGATAATGAAAATTATCTACTAAAAATATCAGCAGATATGAGAAAGTATTATATCATAATAAATTTTAAAATTTATTTACTATTGTTTGGTTCTATAACTTGCTCATATGTTACTTCTTCAGTTATTTGACGTGTTTCAGTTACAGATTTCTTCCTTATTACTAATTCCTCTTTGACATAGGGCTTTTTTGTAACTTCTGCTTCTTCTCTTTTTAATGGTATTTTTATTTCAGTTTTGGACTCTACAGGATGGACATCTTCAGATATTGAAGTAGAAATGTCATTACTGGAATTGGATAAATTATTAACTGGTCTTCTTTCTATTTCTATCTCTTCATGCATTAGTTGTACTTGTTCTGTTTTTGTTTCTCTAATAGGTTCCTTAGTAATAGTTATTTCATCTTGTAGTTCTTTTTTTGTAACAACTAATTCTTCTCCCATTAGAGGAATAACAATTTCTTCATTTTTGTTGGTATTTATAGAATTAGCATTAGTGGTAAGATCGTTAGTTTCATCTCCTGTCATGATTTCAGATTGATCAATAGAAGAGTATTCTTCTTCTTCTTTTCTCATATATGAATTCATGGCTTCTTCTTCGGTTATTTTAAAATAAACTACATCACCATCATAATTTTTTACTAAATTCCTTGGAATATCAAACAATTTTGTATTTATAATGCCTTTTTTTGTTAAAATTGAATCTGAACCAACTTCCTGTATTTTTCCAAGATCGGCATCATTAATTCCTCGTGCGTCTTTTTTTATAATTTCATTCCAAGGTATATTTTTTGTATCAGATTCCATATTTATTTTACTTCAACATTTAATATATTAATTAATCTTCACATATTGCCCTGCTCTAATGTTATACTGTATTTATTATATAAATATAGTATTACTTGAAATTATAAATTATTAAAAAGATAATCAATCGTAATACACTTAAGTTATATTATGTATAGTGAGTAGTATTGGGACTATCCAATTCTAATGAAAATAACAATTCTTATACTAAAGAAAATGAAATAGAAAATGATAATAATAATAAAGATATCACTAAGAATAAAGAAAATCCCATTATAATCTCCCCCAAAAAAATAAAAAATTCAAGAATGACAATTAAACCCTCTGCAATTCAGCAAGAAGGATTCTTTTCTCATAAAGTTAGTCATTTACTAGATTCAGTAAAAGGAAAGACTACTGACTATGTTGATAAGGTAAAAGTAACACAACAAGACATTAACTCATTTGCAAGAACTAATGTACAACAAAAAGAAAATAATATTCCACAGCAGGAACAAGATCAATCACAATTTGTTATTCCAGTTATCGCAGAAAAATATATTATTTCTAAAAAGCCAGTACTGGAAGATATTAAAATTGAAAAAAGATGGATAACTCATAATGAAAAGATTCAGGTACCTGTATCATATGAAAAATTGTTTGTTAATGATAAAGATCTAGACTCTTATTCAAAAGAAAATATTTTTACTCATTTAAAGGATAAATTTTTAGATTTTGTATATATCGAAGGAAATGATGATGAAGAAAATAAAATTGAAAATCATAGAAAGGAGGACATAAATCATCAGAAGAAATACCAACAACAAACAGATAATGAGAAAGAAATCCAACGAAGAAAAGATGAAAAATTATCTTTATTTGATGAAGAGGAAAAAGCAAATTACAGTATAGATAAAGATAATAATAATAATAATGAAATGCAAAATAGTGGATCACAAAAAGTAATTCCCCTGTATGCTGAAAAGATAATAATTAGTAAAAGAAAAGTAAAAGTAGGAGAAATAATAATAAATAAAAAGAAAGTAACTGAAGATAAAAAAATTAATTTTGATATAATGAGAGAAAAAATAACAGTCAATTATGCTGATGGTAGAAAGGAGAATATCATTGAGTAATAAAGGTAATTATTAAATTTGACTAAGCTATTATGTAATTTTCGAAGGTTATATACTAAAATAAACTACTCTATTTTTAATCTAGCAATACATTCTGATATGTATATGCAAATAGCGGAAGTTACAAAATTTACAAATTTGAAGATGGAGGAGAATTCAGATAAGAATATAAGTATATTATGAATGGACAATTCAATAGAAATCTAGTAATAAGTACAAATTATAATGGTACGGTTTATCTAGTAGATAGTTGAACCGATAAAATTTAGAAATTTGCTATAAATAAAATTTTATTTTAAGTCAAAATTTTATTGCAACTATTCTTAATTTATTTAAACTATAACTATAAGGAAATTAAATATAATAATTACAATTTTTATTTAAGATTATCTTTTATGATAAATATTAGTTATAATTATAGCATTGTAAGAAAAATTTTTTAAATATAATAATTAACAATGTGAATACAATCAGAATACAAACATATATCTACAATATAACCATATTATTCTATATTATTATATAGACTTCTGAGGTTACCATGACAATTAAATTGTATCAAATTATTAAATAACTTGTTTCCTATTTATATATGCAGAAGGAGGGATGTAAATCTCAAATACTGCATATAGATGTCAAGATAATTGAATAAAATTGTTATCTTGTGCTTCTATTTAACAACAATATCCCTTTTTCAACTATCCTACATTACTGTACAATAATGTCCATAGAGTGCCTCTGCAATTGCCATAGCCTTCTACATTTGCTTATCCAGTATCTATAGAAGGCGATGGCTTTTACAAATAAATATTATTGTTATACACCATATTTATCTATAAATGGTAGTTTAAAAAGCATAAATTGTAGTTTGTGATTATGATACCTTTTATTATGCATTTCCATACCTAATTTAAAATCTTCAAGATACTTTTAAATTCAAATCCTATTTCCTTTAATCTTCTTTTACAGAAAGCATTATCAATGAGCCTATAATACAAAATTACTAAATTTTCTATAAATAACATAGAATGTTAACTTAAAATTACTAAATATTTGTAAAAAATAGATCTAGGAAATTCAGGTTCTTACCTTCATTAATTTAATATCGCCTGATGTACCGCTTTGGGAGTCACCGCCTATATGGAGATATGAAATCTCTTTTGTTTTTTCTTTAAGTAATTTTTCTTCGGAAATATAACCAAAATTTTTGCATATAATAACATAACTCCATTTGATCAAATGTCTAACAGTAATAGTGCTTTGTTTTATTCATATAATTGTTATAGAAATGACTGAAATAAAGAAAAAATAAAATATATATTGTTTAATCTGTATCGAGTTATTAATATTGTTATGTATCTATATAAAATTTATCTAAATAGAATACACTTAACAATTCTAAATAAGATTATTTCGTAATAATAACTATAATTTAAACAAAAAAATTATAATAGAAGATATAAACCTGATATTATTTCTTATTTTTGCTACTACTTTTTCCACCACTATGTGATGCTTTTCCACCTTCACGGGCTACTCTTTTTCTTGTCTTTTCGTCAGCAGAGGCTAATCCTCTATTGCTTTTACTACTATCGCTTTTTTTTCTAGTATTCTTAGTGCTACTTTTCTTGCCTTTAGTGTTTTTACTGGTATTAGACACATGTACCAATAATTAATATAATATTTATTAATTTGAATTAATTATATTATAGTTTCTTTTGATAATAATTTTATAGAATTTTTACCTATTTTTTTTATTTTGTAATAATCACTTGTACATTCATTAATGAGAAAATCAAAGAATATAATAACAATAGAAATGATAAAAAGTTTAAATCAAGACAGACCATAAGAATTAATTCAAAAAGCTTGTAATATTTGTTTACATTTGTAATTAATAAAATGACAATCCATCTATTAGATAAATATAATAAAAATTATTTAATTCTTTTATTCTAACTATTTTTAAATAAAAACAATATCATAATTCATTTTATGAATTAATAATTGTTTACTACAATAATTGATTAAATTTCAAATACATTAAAAATTTTGAATTCATTAAGCATCCACATCTTGTAAAGATGTTTTTCTAATAATCTATACTACAAATAAGAATCACAGAAACTGGAACATAAATAAAAATAGAGCAAATATAGATCTTATAATACTTGATAAAAGATCTATTAAAATTATTAAAATAAATTCTCTAAATTAATTTTTATACTCAAATATGTTTGTGTAGATGACAGTAATAATTTAAAAAAGATCATTAACATAAGTCTATAAATATTAAATGCATTAATTTAAGTTTCTAAGACATTTTAAAATGGCATTTTCTAATTATTTTTATAATATAATTTATTATTGATTGCAGTATGGATTAATTCATCTTTTTTTCACTTATTTTTTATAGGACCATATCTAAATACCTTGTTGCTTGGCTTCGAATTATCAATAATAATAGAAAACCTATCACTGACATAGATTTTGCCGTTAAAACTTGAAGCAGTAGTGTGATATAATAGTTGTGGTAAAGGTGATATTGCTTTCCTAGAATCATTCTTAAATATTATAAACTTCTGCAGTATTTTGTGTACTTTGCCTAATATACCAAATCTGCCAATGACATAAATATCATATATCCTTAATTAATAACGATAAATATAGTGATATTAAACCAATTTAACTATATTCAATTTTGACTAGAATTCTGATTAGCCTTTCTCCATTATCATATATGTACATTCTTCTATGTCAGTAGGATCCATGCGTAATAATAAAGGATAATCACATCTTACACATTTTGTATAGAGAAATCCCTCTTGACATTTGAATAAATTTTCTTCATCCTTAACAGATATATCATGTCCACTAAGTGTACAATTAATTTGTTTTAATGATGAAAGTAAAAATTGTGTCATATAATTTAATATGCTGTCCCTATAATTAACCTTGTCCTATAAATTTATATAGTAAAAAAAATAGTCTTTATAAGACTAGAAGAAAAAACTATTAGCTATTTTGTTTAATTATATTAGCTTATTATTACTATAATTTTACTTTGAATTTGCCAAGTATCTTATTTTTCATTAAAATATTTAATTAACTATTTAAATTGTTTATATTCTATAATGTAGGTAATTATTATCATAAAATAGTATTGTTAAATTCATTACTAATTAACTTTTTAAAAGTATTATGTATATATATTTTATTTTAATATTAATATTAAAGATATTAATCATTTCTATGGCAAACTAATATGTCACTTGAACTAAAATTATAAGATTATAAAAACATGCAATATCACAATTAGTTAAAATTATAAAATGCCAAATGAGATGATTTATTATATTTGGAGTTATATCCCTCAATGGTATTATACATTATGGATTATTTTCGGATTATTGTAGGTATTATTTATCTATTGATTTGATTATTTAGAAAAATACATAACGATATTTCAAAATGATAATAGCACTATTATCATTGGAGTTAGAGAAACAAAATATGACCACATAGAACGAAAATAAACTCGAAATAATTTAAAATGGAGAATAATTTGGATTTCATTAGCAGCAGTTTTTGCAGCAATTATATTCTTTAAAATGGGATATGAAAAGATACTAGAGTTTGTTATTGCATATACGCTTAAGAAAAGGTTAAGAGTAGATAATATGTTTGTATTTCTATTAGTTTTCTCTATCGATGCATATATTTATCAGCATTGGATTTTTCACTTGGAATACTTTGCAAATATTTTTAGAATATTATTAGTATTGATTGATATTTTACTTTTGAAGGTTTTCAATAAATAATCTATGTATGTTAAAGCTTACTAATTCTAACTTCTATTAGATTATTCTTTCAGAAAAAGGAAAAAAATATATCCACAGGTATACTAAAAAGATTATATTTATAGATTTAAACATAAAATTAAACAAACAAGTTTTTAATAAAAACAACTGGAGTATTATATACTACGCTACTTCTTATTGCAGTAGTAATGATCGAGATGACTGATCTATTATTTACTATTGATTCAATTCTGGCAATATTGGCTATTTCATTAGATAACTTTATTGTTATTACATCAAATATAATTTGTAAGTCTTAGATTGAGAAATTTATATCTTCTTTTATCACCAATCATGCAAAAAGTTCTATTATATAAAACCTGTATTAATATTAGTGTTATTCTTAATTGCAGTTAAAATGTTGATTTCTGAAGTTCAAAAATGCCTGTTCTATTTTCTTTATTCATTATATTTATCATTTTATCATCTACA
>JAATVJ010000002.1 GCA_014523515.1 Nitrososphaerales archaeon TH1177
CGGAGACAAAGCATATGATAACAGAAATAACTTTAACATACTTGACAAGATTAATGCAGAACCGGCAATAAAGATTAGAAAAAATGCGTCAGTCAGATCAAAAGGTTGTCCATTAAGAAGAGATGAGGTCCTACTACTTATCAGGAAATTGGGATATGATATGATGGATGGAAGAAGGATTTGAAAGATGCGCAGGTAGAAGAGTTGGATAGCTGAAATAGTTTTCTCTGCAATCAAAAGAGTATTTGGAGAGGATCTCTTATCAAAGAAGTTTAGTGCACAGAAAATTGAGGCTGGTCTAAAAAGATTATGCTTTACAATACATATACATGGCATTGTAAACACAAACAAAAATCAGATCAAACTGGGGCATAAAAGTAAAAAACAATGGTGAATTAAGCTACAGACTAATTTCATGATTATTATGTTATATATATAAATATCAGAATATCGGATAAATGCTAAAGCCATGCACGAAGAAAAGTTAAAGAAATTGTATGAATTAAAAAATTTAGCTGAATCCGGCGGTGGTAAAGAGAAAATTGATATACAACATTCCAAAGGCAAACTTACAGCTAGAGAACGAATTACTCTTCTTCTTGATGAAGGAAGTTTTATTGAATTGGATAAATACGTGACTCATCGACAGGATGATCCTGAAACTACGAAATTCTATGGGGATGCCATGATTACTGGATTTGGAACAATTAACGGCAGAAAAATCTTTGTGTACGCATATGATTTTACAGTTTTGGGTGGCTCATTGGGTGAAATGGCATCAAGAAAAATTGTAAAAATTATGGATAGAGCCATTAAAGTAGGCGCACCAATTATAGGAATTCTTGACTCTGGTGGAGCTAGAATTCAGGAAGGAGTAATGAGTTTAGATGGATATGGTGATATATTCTATAGAAATACTACTGCTTCTGGAATAATTCCTCAAATAACTGCTAGTATAGGACCTTGTGCTGGTGGTGCTGTATATTCTCCAGCAATGACAGATTTTGTAATAATGGTGGAGAATATAGGACAGATGTTTGTAACTGGACCTGAAGTTGTGAAGGAAGTTTTAAGTGAAGATGTATCATTCGAAGAACTTGGAGGAGCTTCTACTCATTCAACTAAATCAGGAGTTGCCCATATGGTTGCAGCTAATGAATATGAATGTATGGAAAAAATTAAAAAATTACTTTCATTTCTACCTCAAAACAATTTAGAAGAACCACCATCAATAGAATCAAACGATGACCCAAATAGACTCGATCCGTCAGTGATTAATATGTTGCCTGAAAATCCATATCAGCCATACGATATTAAATCAATCATTATGAGTATAATCGACGATAAAGATTTTTTTGAAATTCATGAATCCTTTGCAAGCAATATCATTGTAGGCTTTGCTAGAATGGATGGTAAAACAGTTGGCATTGTAGCTAATCAACCAATGTATTTAGCAGGTGCTTTAGATATAGATTCTTCTAATAAAGCAGCAAGATTCATTAGATTTTGTGATTCTTTTAATATTCCTATTATTACATTAGTTGATACACCTGGTTATTTACCAGGTGCTGATCAAGAGCATAATGGAATAATTAGACATGGTAGTAAATTATTATATGCATATTGTGAAGCAACAGTGCCTAAGATTACTTGTATCATTGGAAAGGCCTATGGTGGAGCTTATATTGCAATGGGGAGTAAAAACTTAAGAACAGATATTAATTTTGCATGGCCTACTGCAGAAATTGCAGTTTTAGGACCTGAAGCAGCAATTACAATAATTCATAGAAGAGATCTTAAATCTTCTCAAGATGCAAAAACAACAAAAAAGAGATTAGCTGATGAATTTAGGAAAAAATTTGCTAATCCCTATATTGCAGCAGAGAAAGGAATCATTGATCTAGTAATTGATCCTATGGAAACTCGAACTATGATAATAGGAGCTATTGCATCATTATTAGGAAAGAAAGAAACGGGTCCATGGAAAAAACATGGGAATATCAATTTATAGGTGAAATTAGAAATGTCGAAAATTTCAAGCATTCTTATAGCAAACCGTGGAGAGATTGCTCTACGCGTTATTAGAGCATGCAAAGATTTAGGGATAAAATCAATCTCAGTTTATTCGGATGAGGATAATAGATCAATACATGTTAAAAGAGCTGATGAATCATATAGATTGGGCCCAGCACAAGCGTCAGAAAGTTACCTTTGTATAGACAAAATAATTGAAATAGCTAAATTATCTGGCGCCGATGCTATACATCCTGGTTATGGATTTCTCTCTGAAAATGAATTATTTTCTGAAGAGTGTAAGAAAAATGACATTATTTTTATAGGTCCAACCGCAAAAGCGATGGAGTTAGCAGGTGATAAAATGAAATGTAAAGAAATAATGAAAAAAGCTGAAGTTCCTACTGTACCTGGAAGTGATGGAGTAGTTGAAGATATGGAATTGGCTGTAGATATCGCTAAGGAAGCAGGTTATCCTGTAATGTTGAAATCTGCTTATGGAGGAGGAGGAAGAGGCATTAGATTGGTCACGAATGAAAAAGAATTGAGACAAGAATTTGAACTAGCATCAAATGAATCAAAAGCAGCATTTGGCAAGTCTGCATTATTTATAGAAAAATACCTTACCAACATCAGGCATATTGAATATCAATTGCTAAGAGATTCTAGTGGAAATGGTAGACATCTTTTTGAAAGGGAATGTTCTATTCAAAGAAGACATCAAAAACTTATTGAAATGTCACCTTCACCGGTAGTTAATAAAGAAATTAGAGAAAAAGTAGGAGAAATTGCAGTACGTGCAAGTACTGCTCTAGACTACTTAAACGCTGGAACAGCAGAATTTTTATCTGATTCGAAAGGCAATTTTTATTTTATTGAAATTAATGCTAGATTACAAGTTGAACATCCAGTTACTGAACTTGTTACTGGAAAGGATCTTGTCAAGTTACAAATTCAAGTTGCTCAAGGCGAAGAAATACCATTTAAACAAAAAGATCTTGAATTAAAAGGCTGTGCCATAGAATGTCGTATAAATTCTGAGGATCCCTTTTACGATTTTACTCCATCTGTAGGATATATTCCAAATTGTAATATTCCTTCTGGACCTGGAGTGAGAGTGGATACTTATCTCTATCCAGGTTGTAATGTGTCTGGTTATTATGATTCATTAATTGCTAAATTAATTACCTATGGTGGTGACTTTAACGAAGCACGAGTAAGAATGAAGAATGCTTTATCTGAATTTACTATTGAAGGAATAAATACTACTATTCCAATTCATAAAACAATTATAGAAGAATCTAATTTTATAAATGGCAATATTTCTACTGATTATATTGAGAAATATAATATTATAGAAAAGATGAAACAAAAAAGAAATCATGAATACGAAGACAAAGCATATGCAGCCATATCTGCAATTCTATTACAATCTGAATATGTAAAAAAATCAAATTTAAGTCCTCAACGATTGAATAGAATCCAAAAGTCAAAGAGTGGAGGATTTTATTAATGCAATTTCAAATAGAAGGTCAATCTAAATTAATTAATGCTGAATTGATATACAATAAAGGAGAAGGTGATCTTTTATTTGAAATAGACGGAAAAAAATACAATTTAAAAATTTTAAAATCAAAATCAGATGAATTTGAATTTATGCTTGAAAATACATTTCATCATGTTAAAATTCTTTCTGCTACTGAAACAAAATATAAACTTTTTATTGATGGAGTTGCAATTGAAATAAAGAAACAATCCAAAATAACTGAAATTATAGAAAAATCATTAAGTGTTAAAGGAACTATAAGTCGAGTTAATACCATAACTAGCCAAATACCGGGTAGAGTCGTTAAAGTCTCTGTTTCAAAAGATGATACAATAAAGGAAGGTGATCCTATTTTAGTTCTTGAATCTATGAAAATGCAAATTGCTATAAAGTCTAATAAAGATGGTATTGTAAAGGAAATCAAAGTAAAAGAGGGTTCAACCGTCTCAAGAAACGAAGTTGTTGCAATAATAGATTAGCGAAAAAATTTATTTTGTTTAGAAATTTAAATTACAATAAAATTTTTTTTCTATTTGAGATTATCCATAATTTCTTTATAATTAGGCTCGATCAGTGGATTATCTGAAACCCATTTATATTGTATTTTTCTATCTTTATCTAGTATAAAAATGGCTCTTTTGGCAGCATTGTAATCTTTAAGTGATGCTAGATCTTTCATTACAACATTATATTTTTTAATTACTTCTCTATTATAGTCACTTAATAACGGGAAATTCAGATGACGATTTTCTTTGAAAAATTTATTGGCAAAAGGACCATCAATAGATATCCCAATTACCTGTGCATTTTTATTATTTAAATCACTTAATTGGTCTCTAAAGTTACACATTTCAGCGGTACATACAGGAGATTCTGCAGCAGGGAAAAAAGCAAGAATTACTTTTTTATCTTTTATATCACTCAATTTCATACTTTTCATTTCCTCATTAACTAATTCAAAGTCTGGTGCGGTATCTCCTACATTTGGAATTTTTTCTGAATTAGGCATATATAATATCCTTGATTAACTTTATATTAAAATTTTGCCTATTCTTTGTACTTTTGTTTCAATGGCGAAATCTTCAAGAGCTCAGTAACTCTTTGTTTTAGAACAATGATGGTTTTTTCTATATCTTCAATATTATTCTGTATTCCTAAAGAAAACCTTATTGAACCAGAGATCTCTTCATGATTAAGACCAATAGCTTTCAAAACATGAGATTCTTTTTGTCTGTTGGTAGAACATGCAGAACCTGTAGATGCTAAAATTCCTTCTTCATCTAATTTAATCAGCAGATCCTCTCCATTTACCCCTAGAAATGTAAAATTGACATTATTTGGTAATCTGTGTTCCAAAGAACCATTCAATTTATTATTAGGAATCTCTTTATTTACTCGGTCAATTAAAAAGTCTCTCAAATAACACATGTATTGAGAATTATTTTTCAAGTCTCTCATACTTATCTCACACGCTTTTCCAAACCCTACAATTCCATGCACATTTTCAGTTCCTGATCTAAGAGTCAATTCTTGTCCACCTCCATGTATCAGGGGCTCAAATTTTACCTTATCACGTACATATAATGCTCCAACTCCTTTTGGTCCATTCATTTTATGGGATGACAATGATAATGCATCAACATCTAATTCTTTAACATTTATGAGTATTTTACCAGCAGCTTGAACTGCATCAGAATGAAATATTATCTTTTTATCAAAATTGCGAACAATTTCTGATAGTTCTCTAATTGGTTGAATAGTACCAATTTCATTATTAGCTAACATTATACTAACTAAAATTGTTTTTTCAGTAAGACATTTTTTTAATTCACTTTTCTCAACAATTCCATTTCTATCTACATTCAAATACGAAACATCAAATCCATCTTTTTCTAAATTCTCACATGTTTCTAAAATTGCATCATGTTCGATAGCACTGGTAATTATATGGTTCTTTATTTTTTGATTGTTTCTAATACTTTTGCATATTCCTTTTAAAGCTAGATTATCGGATTCCGTTCCGCCTGATGTAAAATAAATCTCACTGGGCTTAGAATTTATTAATGCGGCAACTCTTTTTCTTGCAATTTGAATTGCAATTTTTGATTTTATTCCATGAGTATGGATTGAAGATGGGTTACCAAATAAATATCCTAAATATGGTATCATTTCATCAATTATTTCTTGAAGTACAGGAGTTGAAGCTGCATGATCTAAATAAATTAAATTATTATTATTATTAAATTTATTTTCACTCAATCATTAATCACAATTAGTTTTCGAGATCTGTATCCATATAAATCTAAAGAGACATATTTGAAGCCGGTGCTTTTTAATTCTGCATCTAGTTGAGTAAGTTTTCTTTTATCAAACATTTTTTCCATTTCACTTCTTCCAACTTCTATTCTAGCTATATCTCCATGATCTCTTACTCTAACATGACTAACATTAAATAACTCTTTAACTTTTTCTTCTGAAATTTCAATTTTTTTTAATTTCTCTTGGGTGATACTATTACCATATGGGATTCTAGATGCTAAACATGAATTAGAAGGCTTATTTGCTACACTAATATTATATTTTTTAGCAATTTCTCTTATTTCTTTTTTTCCTATTCTTTTTTCTAATAAAGGACTTTTAATTTTATGTTCTCTCAACGCTTTCAAACCAGGACGATAGTCATTCATATCGTCTAAATGAGTTCCATCAATAATGTCTGTAACTTGGTATCTTTTTACATATGCTTTGATATGCTCACCTAAACTTTTCCGACAATAGTAACATCTTTGTATATCATTTTTGACAAAGTTAGTATCTTCTAACTCATTATATTCAATTATTATATGATGAATTCCTATCTCATTTGCCACTCTTTTGGCATCTTCAAGTTCAAATAATGCTAGAGTCTTATAATTTGCAGTAATGGCAATTGCTTTTTCACCAATTGCTTTTTTAGCCGCAAATGCTACTATTGCACTATCTACTCCTCCTGATAATGCTATGAATACATTACCTGTCGTATTTTTAATAAACCAGTCTTTTAATTGTAAAAGATATTCCTCACTATTCATAATTATTCGCCTTAAATTTTTTATGTATTTGATACATAACCAATTCTTGAATTGTTTTTAATGACTTATTTTCAAATTCCGATATTTTCTTTAAATCTTCAAACTCAGGTTTAATGTTAATAATATTATTTGATGAATCTCTTGTTATTTTTATTTTAATATTATACTCTGATTCATTAACAATTACTTGCATAATTATTATATTTCTCTCCAAAGTTATTCTATTAATTTCATTAATTCTTATTCCTGAAGTTCCAGTTTCTTTAAATAATCTTTCAATAAGAATTTCCCTGTTAAAGTTATCAGAAAGAATTCTTATTATATTGGCAGGTCTATTTTTTTTAGTTATTCCAGGAATAACCGTTACATCTTTTGCTCCTTCGTTCATCAAAATCTCTATTAAATTACCAATAATTTCTCCGTCAACATCATCTATATTTGTTTCAATTAAAAACATTTTCTCATTATTTAAACCCAAGCTAACTGGATCCTTTCCAAGGACTATTCTAAGAATATTAGGTGTATTTTTCAAGATTCTATGACCAGCTCCTAGACCTATCTTTTCTGGAATTATAGGAGGATAATACCTAATACATTCAGAAGATAAGTTAACTAATATTGCTGCGCCTGTGGGAGTAGTAACTTCTCCTTGATCACTGCCGACCAGAACAAATGATTTTCCTCTAAAAATTTCTAAAACTGCATTTGTAGGATTTGGTATTGTTCCATGAGAAAAAGTAGTTAGACCATTTCCTATACAAATATAAGTTGAATATATTTTTGAATCAAAAATATTTAAATCCTCTAATGCAATTGCACAACCGATTAAATCAACAAAAGTATCAATGCTCGAAGCTTCATGAAGATGAACTTGATTTATAGACTTGCCGTGAATTTTTGCTTCTGCATTTATCAAGGTTTTTATTGAATCCAAAATAAAAGATTTTGAACGTGGCTTTAAATCTAAGTATTCTATAGATTTAGATAAGCTTCTAACCATTTCAATTCCTTTTCTTTGATGAATTTTCTCATCATTTTCAAAATAAAATCTTGTAGCATTAAATCCATTAGAATTTATTTTTTCGAATCTGGCATCTTTTATCTTGTTTCCTGAAAAAATGTTTTCACATTTGTATATCGAATCAATTACTTTTTTTTTATTTGCTCCTAAATCTATTAAAGCAGATAACATCATATCTCCTGATAAACCTGCAAGCTGAGCATCAATTATTGAAATCTTAGACATAATTCTATTAGTTACAATAATAGCTAAACATAAATTAAAATTACTTTTTTTTATCATTACTTATTAATGAAAATTTAACTTTTATGCAGTAAATGTTTAGTAAACTTATAATTTATCTAAAAATAATCCACTCTATGACAATTACAATAGTAGGATCCGGAAGAGTAGGTGCATCTGTTGCATTAAATTGTGGACTAAGAGAATTAGATGATATTTTATTGTTGGATGTAATCGAAGGACTTCCACAAGGTGAAGCAATGGATATTAATCATCAATTATCAGAAAATGGAATAGATTCTAGAGTAAAAGGGTCAACTAGTTATGAGGATATGGTGAATTCGGATTTTGTTGTACTTGTAGCAGGATTGGGAAGAAAACCAGGAATGACTAGAATGGATTTATTAAATAAAAATGCTAATATTGTAAAGGATGTCTCCAATAAAATTTCAAAACATGCTAATGATGCAACAGTAATTGTTGTTACTAATCCACTAGATCCAATGACTTATCTTGCTTTAAAAACAACTGGTTTCAAGAAAAATAATGTATTTGGAATGGGAGGTATGTTAGATTTAGCCAGATTTAAAAGTTTTATTCATGATATTACTGGTTCCTCAAGGAAATCAATTCAAGCTATGGTAATCAGCGAACATGGTGAGAATATGTTACCGTTAATTCGTTTTTCTTCAATTGGTGGAATTCCTTTAAATGAATTTTTATCTAATGAACAATCTCAAGAAATATTTGAAAGAACAAAAAAAGTCGCTGCCGAAGTTATCGCATTAAAAGGAGCTACTGTGTATGCGCCTGGAAATGCAGTTGCAACAATGATTGAAAGTATGAAAAAAAATAAAAAACAAGTAATACCTGTTTCTGCTTATTTAGAAGGTGAATATGGTATATCTGATTTATGTATAGGGGTTCCAGTAATCTTAGGATCAAACGGTATTGAAAAGATTATTGAATTACAGCTAAACGAATATGAAAGAAAAATTTTTGATTTAGGAGTTACAAGCGTAAAAGAAGGAATAAAATTTATGCAGTCAGAAATAAAGTAATGGAATTTGAAGAATTATTAAATGAATATAATAATGGAAATATCTCGATAAATGAACTTAAAAGACAAATTACTTCTTTTTATATTCACCATGTAGGAAAAAATATTGCGAAATTAGATATTAATAGAAGATTCAGAAAAGGAATTCCTGAAGTAATATTTGCAGCAAATAAGGATTACTCAGATATAACAAAAATAATATCTAGTCTGCTCGGCAAAAATAAAATAATAGTTGTAAGTAAGATTCAAAAGGAACATATTAAAAAAATAATAGATTTTGTAAAAAAGAAGAATTTCTATTTTGAAATTGGTAAAAGTAGTTCTACTATGCTTTTATCGACAATTTCTACAATTAAATGTCATTCTTATAAAATAGGAATTATTTCAGGAGGAACATCTGATATAGGGATAGCTGAAGAGGCTAGATTAATGGCCAAAGCAATGAATTGTGAATCAATTATTTCTTATGATATTGGTATCGCGGGAATTCATAGAGTATTTCCAACTCTTGAAAAAATGATGTCAGAGAATGTACAAGCAATTGTAGTAGTTGCAGGTATGGAAGGTGCTTTAGCTTCTTTGGTCTCATCCTGTGTAAATGTTCCTGTTATTGGAGTTCCTACTTCTGTTGGCTATGGTTTCGGTTCTCATGGCATTGCTGCTTTATCTTCAATGCTTCAAAGCTGCGCACTTGGATTAACTGTTGTAAATATCGATAATGGAATAGGAGCAGGATCATTCGCTGCATTAATTGCTAACAGAATGAATAATATGGAAAAAATCAAATAAATCTAGGAAATTTACCTTAATAAAACGTTTATAAGTGCTGTAAAATTCTGCATTTATTATTAAAAAATTGGAGAAAGAACTGTAATGAGTTATATACATACCTTAAAGAGGATTAGAGAAAGAAAAACAAATTATCATAAACGCTCTTCTCTATTATTAAGTAAAAAGAGGTTTATAACTATAAAAGTAACAAATCAGAATATTCTTACACAAGTAATAGAACCTTCTATTACAGGCGATAAAGTAATTACTTCTGCTCATAGTACCAATTTAGCAAAACTTGGTTGGAAGGGATCGTTAAATTCTCTTCCAGCATGCTACCTGACGGGTTTGTTATTAGGTAAAAAAGCATCTTTTAGGGGAATTGAAAATGCTATACTCTATACAGGCAAAGATGCATTTACTGAAAGGTTATCATCTTGTCTAAAAGGCATAATTGATGGTGGAATCGAAATACCCTCATCAGAAGACTCTTTTCCTAGCACTGAGCGTATTTCTGGAGAACATATAGCTAATTATGCATCAGCTTTAAAGTCCGATTCTGAAACTTATAATAAAAGATTTTCTAATATTATAAAAAATGGTTTAAATCCGGAGAATTATAAAAGTCATTTTGAGGAGTTTAAGGAAAAAATAATGAATCTTGAAATTCAAAATTTTATAAAAGATAAAAATAATCGAATAGAGTCCAATGGTAAAAATAAAGTAGAGGCAGAAGACAATATCAGTAAGGAGTCGACATGATGAGTCATCACTTTCCCAGACAAGAAAAACAAGTAGAATGGAAACCACGGACTACTTTGGGCATGTTAGTTGCAGGTGGTAAAATATCTTCTATGGAACAAGTTTTTGAAAATGGAATGCGAATTCAAGAATCTGAGATTGTAAAACAACTGCTTCCAGATATGAAAAGTCAAGTAGTTCATGTAGGAATTGTTCAAAAACAAACAGATGCTGGTGAAATGACAAGATTTGATGCACTAGTTGCAGTAGGAAATGAGGGTGGATGGTTTGGAATAGGCAAGGGCAAAGCTGCACAAATGCGAAATGCCATCGATAAAGCTACTACTTCTGCCTATCTAAATGTTATACCAATTAAGTTAGGATGTGGAAGTTGGGAATGTCGATGTAATCAATTACATTCAATTCCTTTCCAAGTATCTGGTAAAGGTGGAAGTGTGACAATTGAGATACTGCCTGGCCCAAGAGGATTAGGCTTGGTAGCAGGAGAGAATATCAAAACTCTATTAAAATTGGCTGGGTTAAAAGATGCTTGGACTAAATCATATGGATCAACAAATACTATGGCTTCAACTACAAAAGCTATATTTAATGCCTTAAGAAGCACATTTATAGCAGGATAGTGATGAAATATGGTCTATCTTGTTATTAGAGTTCGTGGAGTGGTTAATATTCCAAATTGGGCAGAAAAAACCTTAGAAAATTTAAACTTAAGAAGAAAGTTTAATGCAACAATAATCACAGAAAATCATCAAACGTTAGGAATGTTACGAAAAGTGAAAGACATTGTTGCTTGGAAATCTGTTGATGAGTCCATTATTAAAGATCTGCTAGAAACAAGAGGAAGGAAAAAAGGATTCCATGCATTAAATCGGTCATCTCTTCCATCTAATTATAAAACTATTGATGATTTAGCTAATAATATTCATAAAAATAACATTGGTTTATCTGAAATTAAAGATCTCAAACCCTGGTTTTCATTAAGTCCTCCCAAAGGTGGATTCAAAAGAAAAATAACAACTCAGTATAATCAGAAAGGTGTATTAGGAGAAAATAATGAATTAACCGATCTAGTAAGGAGAATGATATAAATACTACAAAATTTTATTAATGGGAGAATGATGATGATTTCGCTAATCTTTTTTAATCATAAAAAAAAATTAAGGAGTCTTGATTTTGACTACTAGATTTAGAAAAAGTAGGAGACAACGCGGAACTAGATATTGTGGTTGGGGACAAATAGGTCAACATAGGCAATCGGGATCAAGAGGCGGAGTAGGACAAGCTGGTAAACATAAGCATTTTTGGATACGTACTGTTATTGAAGAACCTAATCATTTTGGACATCCTCAAACCAAATCTCATCACAAGATTTCTGTAAAAAAATGGGCAAATCTTAAAGATTTAGATTTCTTGTATTCTAAATTTGTCAAAAGCGACACTGAAAGTAGAACTTTAGATTTAACTAAATTGGGGATTAATAAGCTTTTAGGAGGAGGTACAGTAACAATCAAGATGAATGTCAGAGTAGAACAAATTTCTCGGCGTGCAGTTGAAAAAATTCAAGCAATTGGAGGGAGTGTAATTTCCAATGAGCACCATTCAGAATGAAGGTTTCATTCGTAAGTCAATAAAATCAATTTCAAGGTATATTCCACAAGTAGAAAAACCAAAAAAGAAGATAACTTTAACAGAAAAATTTGTATGGTGTGGAATAGCGGTTTTTGCCTATCTTGTTATGGGTCAAGTTCCACTTTATGGTGTCACTGACGAACCCCAGTTTGATTTTCTTGCCTTCGCACGTGTTATTTTTGCCGCACAACAAGGAACTATACTAGAACTTGGAATAGGACCTATTGTAACTGCCGGGTTACTTATGCAATTGCTTAAAGGCTCAGATATCTTAAAATTAAATTTTAAGAATCCCGATGATCGAGCTCTTTTTACTTCAGCAACTAAACTTGTAACTATAATCGTTATTATTGCAGAAGGAGGTCTCTATGGAGCAAGTGTTTATGGACCTTTGGTTGCTTCACCTGATTTTATACCTATTTTGATAGCACAGTTGATATTTACTAGTCTCATTGTTATGCTTTTAGATGAATTAATCCAAAAAGGTTGGGGATTAGGATCAGGTATCAGCTTGTTTATAGCCGCTGGTGTGGCTCAGACTATATTTTGGAGTGTATTTAGTCCTCTTGCTGGACCGGATGGGCCTGTAGGGATTATTCCTTTTGTAATTGATTCAGCCGCTACTGGAGAACTTGCTGATACTTTCTTTAGGAGTGGTCAATTGCCTAGTATCTTTACTTTTATCTTGACAGGAGGTGTTTTGGCACTTCTAGTATACACTCAGGGTATCCATATCGATATTCCAATTGTTTCAACGAAGTATAGAGGCTTTACTGCAGTCTATCCAATTAAGCTTCTTTATGTGTCTAATATACCAGTAATTTTAAGTACGGCTTTGGTTGCCAATGCAATTTTTATGGGTCAAATGTTATGGGCAAACTATAATCCAGAAAATGATAATCCTTTCTTTAATTGGATAGCTCAATTCGATCCAGCACAGCAACAGACTCCTACAGGCGGCTTATTATACTATATTACTACACCAAGAGGACTGGATATAGTTGCTCAAGATCCAATTAGGGCGGTAGTGAATATTATTTTAATCACAGCTATTGTTACTATATTTGGGCGGTTATGGGTCGAATTGGGTGGCCTTTCATCAAAAGCAGCCGCGAAAAATCTATTAGATGCAGATGTTCAAATACCTGGTTTCAGAAGATCTCAGAATTCAGTTCAAACTGTCTTAGATAAATATATTCCTTCTGTAACTATAATTGGAGGTATAGCAATTGGATTATTGGCATCAATTTCAGATGTTCTTGGTCTTTTTGGTGGTGGTATAGGGTTATTGTTGATGGTAGATATTCTTGTAAACTATTATAATTTGTTGATAAGAGAAAAGGTTGATACTACTATGCCTAAATTGGCGGCTTTGATTGGAAGAAAAGACTAAAAGGATAGTTGTGGTGGGTATACCTGGTGTAGGTAAAACTACCGTAGTCTCTACTGTTAAAAATACACTTGAAGAAAAAGGTGTCAAAACCATTCTAGCAGAATTTGGAAAAATAATGTTAGAAGAAGCAAATAAGTTAAACATAACAAATCGAGATGAAATAAGACGGCTTTCTATCTATGAACAGAAAAAATTACAAAACCTTGCTGCAGAAAAAATTTCACAAATAAATGCTGATGTGGTAATAATTGACACACATTTATTTATAAACACTAAAGAAGGATATTATCCGGGATTACCTCTTGATTTATTAAACAATCTAAAACCAACTAATTTGATACTAATAATCGCAAATCCTGAGGAAATTTATCATAGAAGACAGAATGACTCTACCAGAGATAGAGATATAATATCAATGGATTCTATTAAAAACGATATTGATGTGTCAAAGATGCTAATTTCATGCTGTTCAATAGTATCTGGAGCTCCATTTAAAATCCTTGCAAATCCTGAAAATTCTATTACTGATTGTACTCAAAAAATGGTTTCATTAATATTGGATACCTCAAAAAAAGACAAATAACATGTATTTAAATGACCTAATTTTACAGATTCCTGGACTTACACCTGCGTATACTAAACATCCTATATTTCCAGATTTATTTTCTAGTATGCTTGTAGCTGCTTTAATTGCTATTGGTCTGAATTTTGCTTTTGCAATATTAAGAAAAAAAACTACCGATATTGATCGATTATCAAAAGTTATGAAAGAAACAAATGAATGGAGAAAAGAATATACTGATGCTATTAGAAAACAGGATAAAGTTAGAATTAGTGAGTTAAAGAAAAAACAAGCTTATGTTAATAAGATGAGTTTAGAAATGCAACAACAACAAATGCGTCCTATGATGCTGTATATGATACCTTCATTTATGCTATGGATTTTAGTATTTCCTGCTATTTTTGGCCAAACAGTAGCCCTTTCGCCATTACATATCCCATATGTCATGTGTAGCGATGAAAATGTAAAATTAGATACTATAATTGATGAAAAAGGTGAACGTAAAGGTGCATGCAATGTTGCTGGGGAGGTCTTTCTATGGGGTTGGTTTCTTGTTACATCTCTTGGAACAAGCGGAATAATTGCTAAAATAACCAAAACTTCACTTCCAAGTATGACTTAATGAATATATCTAATTATAAAAATAAGATATTAAATAGTATTGTTATATCGGGTTGGCCAGCAGTAGGTAAAACAACTATTGCTACAGAATTGGCGAGAGAATTTGGGTATAAACATTACAATGGTGGAGATGTACTAAAAATGTTAGCTGCTGATAAAGGATATGTGGTATCTGGCAATGATTGGTGGGATACTGAGGAGGCCAAAAATTTTATGGAAGAAAGAGAGTCAAATTCTTATTTTGATATCGAAGTAGATAGAAAATTAGTTGAAATCGTAAGAAAAGGAAAAGTTGTAGTGACAAGTTACACGTTGCCATGGTTGGTTCCAGAATCAATTAAAATTTGGTTAAAAGGTTCTCGGAGTAACAGAATCAAAAGAATGGCAAAGAGAGATAATTTAAACCTTAAGCAAGCGAGAGATATAATTCAGCAACGCGATGATAATAATGTTCTTATCTATCATAATTTATATGGCTACGAGTTTGGAAAAGATCTTTCTGTTTTTGATTTTGTTTTAGATACAGATTTACTAGATCTCGAGTCTATACTTTTAATATCAAAAACTATTGTAAAAAATCTACGTATTTGATCAAAAGATAGTTACTAAATAATGAAAGATTAAAATTATCAATATTGTTTTTAAAATATTTTTAGCGATGGATTTCAAAAATAATGAAAAACTCATTCAATTAGATAATTTACTTAAATTATCAGATAGTATAACTGATGATAAATATGGTTATTATCCATTTAATCGTCCTATTAACATATTATTTGATTATGGTTTAATATTGATTGACAAGCCAGCAGGCCCCACAAGCCATGAAATTGCATCTTGGGTCAAACGTATATTAAATATAGATAAATCCGGCCATAGTGGTACATTAGATCCAGGGGCAACAGGTTTATTGCCAATGGGACTTGGAGAAGGTACCAAAGCTCTTTCAGTTTTATTATTAGGACCAAAAGAA
Organism: Nitrososphaerales archaeon TH1177; assembly: GCA_014523515.1. Taxonomy (GTDB): domain Archaea; phylum Thermoproteota; class Nitrososphaeria; order Nitrososphaerales; family Nitrososphaeraceae; genus TH1177. The sequence continues at coordinate 15,645 of JAATVJ010000002.1, forward strand.
TATTTTTCCTTGGCGAGAGTTCATTCAAATTATACAAGAAAATCTATAGAAAAAATATTATTAGATTTCCATGGCGATATTTATCAACGTCCACCACAGAGGTCTTCAGTAAAGAGAATGACTCGAATACGCAGAATATATGAATTAGAATATGTAGAAGATCATGAAAACCTTATTCTGCTGAGAATTCTATGTCAAGCAGGTACCTATATAAGAAAACTTATCTATGATATTGGTGAAGTTTTAGGTTCCGGTGCTACTATGGTTGAACTTCGTAGAACCCGTGTTAGCAACTTTTTTGAAAGAGATGGTCTGGTCAAACTCCATGATTTATACAATGCTTTTTATCTATATAAAGAAAAAAATGAAGAAGAAAAGATCCGAAATTTTGTAAGACCTATTGAAATATGTTTTAATAATATTCCTTCAGTTATAATTAGAGATACTGCAGTTGATGCTCTTTGTCATGGCGCACCATTAGCTATTCCGGGGATTACTCAACTTTCACCAAAAATTCAAACGGGTGATTTAGTAGGAATATACACTTTAAAAGGAGAAATAGTAGGATTAGCTCAATCTCTTATGAATACAGATGATATTATTTCTCAGAAAAGTGGTATCTCATTTACCATGAAACGATTGATTATGAAACCTAATACATACCCAAAAGGCTGGAAATAATAGGATATATTTTTGTAAAATAATTACCAGATATTTTATGAAGTATTTTTTAAAATAATTTTTTCAATTATTATTTATAATATTGAGTTTCTTTAAATATAATAAATTAAATGGTTTCTCCTATTCCTGGGATATTTTTATCTAATTTAGCAATTTTTTTTGCTAAATTTTCCATTGTACCTGGGATGTGACATTTACACATACAATCATCACATTCTATATGATTATTTTTTTTACAGAATTGAGAAATTTCTGCGCTATTCATCTCAATAAAACTTTCCTTATGCCTTATTTTTATTTTATTAATCTTATTTAAAATAATATAATATATTATCATATCATAAAGCCTTATCCAATAGATTATATTTTCCATTTTATTCTTTTATTTTAATTTAAAAGAATATTGCCGGGGTCGCCTAGCCTGGAAGGGCGCAAGCCTGGAATTGTCAAGTAAGCTTGTGACCGAAAGGTCGCGAGGGTTCAAATCCCTCTCCCGGCGCTTATCTCCAGGGTTCTACCAATAATTGTATTTACTGATTATTCGAATCTATAGACGATTTAGAGAACATGACACAAAGTATTACAGATAATAGAGAGACAAATAAAATGCAAGATTTAAATAAAAAAATTATCCTAGTTACTAATTCTCAAAGACCTTATATTCAAAAAATATTGATGAAATTATCTGAACGTAATCCTGAAAATGCAGAATCAATTTGTGATTATATTCTATCTGACCAGATTTCGTTTAATATCAAGGAGTCAACTAAAGAAGGGAAAATAAAGGTCTTAGTATGGTTATCTGAATTTTTAGGAGATAAACATTTCAAAGATATGGAAAGAGAAGATATTCTTTCTTTTCTTACAAAATTAAAAAAACCTATATCAGATGATTCTAAACAAACTTGGATTGGATCATATAATATTAGACAATTGATAATTGTCTCTTTTTTTAAATGGTTGTTCGATCCCAATGAACATAATTATAGATTAAGAAAAACTCCTTTATGTATTAAAGAAATAAAAAAACTTCCAAATAAAAATATATGCAGATAGACTCCATCAGATCTTTGGTCTGAATATGATATTTCCTTATTTTTAAAATATTCACCAAATAAAAGAGTTCGATGTTAACCATGCTATGGCATTTAGTCCCATTTCTGTTTTGCTAATTCATCACTTTGAAGAGAATAAAGATTATTGATGAATAAAAAGAGGAAAAATGTAAAGATGAAAATTCAGATTAATTAGTTTTTTTACTACCCAAAAACAACACTCTTTTATTCTACTTTCTCTGGTCATTATACACCCAACAAGTCAAATCTTGAGCAATTCATCTTTGTGGGTGTTTTAGGTTTCGTATCCCTTTAACACCCATTTTTCAACACCCATTTAGAACACCCAAAGATTCAACAGAACCTCCTTTTTGGAAAAAAGAAATAGAAATACAGGCATAACAGAAATATAAAATCCAAAGTATTTTTTACTTTATATAACTATATTTAGACACAAGAAGATATGAATCTTAAATAATTACAGATGTTGAGATTATTGATTAATTTCATCGTCTTGACAACTATTTTTTAATAAATTAACACTTGTATAATTGGATATCATAAATGTTTAAAAGATTGTATTGTATATTAATATTATGAAGATAGTCGCCATAATTTTGGTAATTGGAATTCTTTTTGTTTTTACACAACAACAAGTATTTGCTCAAATGGGTGCTGCAGAACAAATGATGAGTCATATGAGATTTACCCATTCCCAATTAGCCAATAATGTCGAGCAGGTTATAGAATTAGTCAAATCAAATAATACTTCAGAAGCCATCACTTTACTTGAAGGAATGGAGATTAAAATTAACCATATGAATACAATGTTTAATGATCTTGTATGGGAGTTGTCCAATAAAGGCCATTAATATTTACATAAGATTGTAAAATACTATTTCCAATTTTTTTGTTTTATATAATTTATTTTAAAATCATTTTATATAACTTTAACATTATAGAACTTTAATTGATTACTGTTAACATTAATTTTTTCATTCCACAATATTTACAATAATTTGAATCTTTTAGTTAATTTTTTTATATCAAAATCTTTCTATCTTAATTGGTATTAAATAATAACATATAAACTCCCTTTTGTATTCTTTTAGATATAACATAAAATCTCATTTTTTTTCCTAAAATTTATTATTCTAAATTAATATATGCATTTTTTAGATTTAATTCTAAAATTATTTGTAACATTTAATAAGAATATATATTTATAAATAATTAATGTCTTGCTCAAATTTTCTCTCAGTAATAAAAGAGAAAATCGGCGGAAAAATAAAAAAGAAAATAAATGAAAAAGACAAAAATGATTATGAAATTTCTAAAAATCCTTAACTCTTTTTGTAAGTCAAATATGAATGCTTATAAATAGGGAAATATGATTTTTTAAAATTGTGTCCCAATATATTTTAATAAAATATAATTAACTATAAAAAATTGCTTTCCTGGTATTTTTATCTTATATCTTTATTACTATGAGTTTATAATTATCATACAGTATGGCTATATCTATCAAAGACACCAATACTTTAAAGAAGAAAGAGTCTTCATTAGGGAACGCGCTCAAAGGTACAGGCATTTTTATAGGTATCTTTATTGCAGTTTATATAGTTATAACAGTTGCTACTGGAGCATTTACAACATAAAATTCCTATTTTTTTTACTAAATATTATAAAAATTAAATCATTTTAGATAAGTTAAGTATCATATCTTAGGCCAACTACCTATGCATCTAAGATACCTTCTTACAGTACATAAGAGATTGTATTCAGTTTCGTAGTTATAGTTTGCAAATACATCTTTCTTCAGATTTCTGTTTACTTTTGTTTCTACTGGATTTAGGAATGGTGCACGTGTTGGTGTAGAAATAGTACAGTTAGCCAATCTTCTGATTGTTTTTCCATATAGTGTTTTGTCTTTTTACTGACATGAAAAGATGCATTGTCTATTACAAGGATGAATCGTTTGACATTTCTCTTGAGTACATATCTTTTGATACTGTTTAGATGATTTATGAAATCATTACTGCTGTTTCTTGTCTTGCTTATTGTGAATTTGATTCCATTTAGTGAATAGAGAAGGATTATGAATACATTGACTTTATCGTTAGATCCTTTATGAAGTATCTTTTGCTGTTCTCCTCTTCTCATGTATGTCCTGGTTATGTATGGTTGCAGATGTAACCATGTTTCATTCATCTTCAAATCCTAGCAGAATCTTTTTTTAAAAGTGCAGAGGATATATCTTCTTGTACCTGTCTATCTTGTACTTCTTTTCCTCTCATAATCATTACCTTTTTCTAGTTCAAGTTTTGGCTGTTTTTGTATACAATACCTAAATCCTGAATTATTCTCCACGTTTGCATTGGGCTGACATTCATTTCCAATAGTGAGGAAAGATAAGTAGCTAAAAGTCTAATGCTCCATGTATTTTTGAGATAGCCAAATGTCCTGGGTGATTCATTCAGTACTATATCTTTTATCATCTCTTTGTTTTTGTGGGTAGATATTACTGGTTTTCTACCTCCATTCTTTCTCTTGTTTCTTATTCCATCAAGATTATATTCTCTATATTTTTTAATCCAGCCATACACATTGCGGTAATTGACACCGAGATTCTTTGCTATAGTTCGGTAAGGTACTCCTTCTTCATCTTTTGTTTTATAATTAGCAGATGCTCTTCTCTGTATTCCTCTTTGTCACGAGTACTCTTCATGAATGAAAATAATTCCTTTTTCTGGATAGTAGATAATTCTAGTCTGACAGGATTATTTGGCACATGTGAAAGATGTATAACAAAGCTAAATCTATTTCTATATTTATGCTAAATGGATAGCACAATGTTGGTAAAAGATTAGAGACTTAACTTA
>JAATVJ010000141.1 GCA_014523515.1 Nitrososphaerales archaeon TH1177
AACTGAAAAAGTTCTTTGAAAATTCTGGAGAGAAGCAAATTCTTTTTAGTAAGGTCTCTTTCTCTTAAAAGATCAGATATTAAAAAACGTTCAACTCGCATAGCTTCAAAAAGTGAGAATTTTTTAATAGCAGAATCTATTCCTATACATTTCATTATTATGAGAGATACAAGAAAAGTAAATAGTTCGATATCATATTTTTCTAGTTCAGTGAAAATCTTTCCTTCTATTAATTCACATTCAATCCTTTTTTTAGCTCGTTCAATAATATGTGAAAATTCAGATCTATCAAAATCATCTAAATCAAAATGTGTTTCTCGAATATATTTTCCAGCTTCCTCTAAAAATGGGTATTTAGCAAGGTCGTCATTACCTAAAATTATACTCAATACTATTAATCATAACCATTACCAAAATAAAACTACTTCGTAGAGATATTATCCAAATTTTAGAGAAAAATGATTTAGTATTTTATAACGAATTCGATTATTTTGCTTATACTATTGATATTACAATAATACTCTGTTACTATTACCAGTACTAATTCAACAAAATATGATAGACTAATAGATACAATTTCTAAGTTGAAACGATTTTTTAATGCTAGTAAATTATTTATTAGCATCGACATCTTTTTTCTTTGTCTTACATTATTAGCCTCTTCTGGGCTAATAACATTCCTAATATTGTGTAAATGTCTCTAATCCTATTGATTTTAAATCAATAAATCAATAAATAAAATAAAATCTATTTTATAATTTTATAAATCAAATCTATATGCTTCCATTGAATATTATCTATCAGTTCATTAAATATATCCAGATTGAAACATTAGTTTCATATTATTCTTCAAAGAATATTTCTTTTATTATATAAATGCATAAAATAGGATTTCATGTATCTATGTCTGGTTCAATTAGTAATTCAATTAAAAATGCAGAAAATATTGGTTGTACTGCTTTTCAAATTTTTACTAGAAATCCTCGTAGTTGGAAGGCTAAATCTTTGGAAGTTGAAGAGATAGAAAAATACAAGAGAAAGATAAATGAAAGTTATATTGATAAAAAAGACGTTGTTGTTCATATGCCATATCTACCTAATTTAGCAGCTCCTCAGAATGACTTCTATTTTAAATCTAGAGAGGTCCTTGCTGAAGAAATCGTTAGATGTGTTATGTTAGATATTTCCTATCTCATTCTTCATTTAGGAAGTCATTTGGGAAGTGGAGTAGATAATGGAATTATACAAATAGTTAATGCATGCCATTTTGCAATTGACAATTTTAATTCATCTTATAGAAGACACCTGCCTTTGAATATTTTATTGGAAAATAGTGCTGGACATAAAAATAGCATAGGGAACAAATTTGAAGAAATCAGTAGTTTAATAGAAAAACTCGGTAACAAAAAATTCGGAGTTTGTTTTGATACTTGTCATGCATTTGCTTCTGGATATGATTTAAGAGCATCAGAAAAAGTAATAGAAACAATTAAGAGTTTTAATGATACAATCAGTATAACCAATCTACAAGTTTTGCATTTAAATGATTCAAAAGGTAAAATAAATGAAAATAAAGATAGACATGAACATATTGGATTGGGTTCAATAGGTAAAGCAGGATTTAAAGAAATTCTAAACAACAAATATTTTGAAAATATTCCTATAATAATGGAAACACCAGTTGATAAAATCAGGGGAGATAAAGAAAATATGGCAACGGTATTAGAATTATTAGAAGATAATATAAATGAATGAAAATATCAAGAAAAATATAGAACCTTATTCTCAAGGTTAATATTTATGGTTAATTACGATAGAATTTTAAAGCTTTCATTGGAAAGAGGATTCTATTTCCCTAGTTCAGATATTTATTCTGACTCGCCAGCAGGTTTTTGGGAATATGGGCCTAATGGCAATAATATTAAGAATAAATTCATTGAATTATGGCGAAGAGAATTGGTTAGAAGGGATGAAATGGTTGAAATTGATGGATCACAAATAATGAGCAAGAATGTATTTATTGCTTCAGGCCATATCGATAATTTTTCAGATCCTATAATAATTTGTAATAAATGTAAAGCAATCCTTAGAGCAGATAAATATATTTTTGAAAAACTAGGAATTATTGTTCCTGAAAGGTTAAGCAATGATGAAATTGATCTTATAGTAAATGAACATAATTTAAAATGTCCCAAATGTTGTTCAGATTTTCATAAAACTGAGCGTTTTAATATGATGTTTAAGGTAGGAATTGGTCCAAATAATGATGAAGCTTATTTAAGACCCGAGACTTGCCAAGCAATATTTGTAGACTTTGTTAGAATTTATAAAACTATGAGAGGTAAACTTCCCTTTCCAATAGCCCAAGTAGGAAAGAGTTTTAGAAATGAAATAGCTCCTAGACAAAGCCTCCTAAGACTAAGGGAATTTTATCAAGCAGAAATTGAAGTATTTTGTAATCCAAATCAGTTAGATAATATATCCAAATTTGAGGATATTAACAAAACAAATTTAACGATAGACGATGGTTTAAACGTTTATAAAATTACTGCAAAAGAAGCCGTAGAAAGAAAAATTATTCCTAATAAATTAATCGCATATTACTTAACTCTTCTTTATCAATTCTATGAAAAAACAGGGTTAGATATGACTAAGTCTCGATTTAGAAAGTTATCAGATCAAGAAAAAGCATTTTATGCAACAGTAGCTTTTGATTTGGAATTACAAACAAGTATAGGATGGTTAGAATTGGTTGCTTGTAATTACAGATCTAATTATGATTTAAGTCAACATTCTAAAATTAGCAAAGAGAAAATGGAAATAATGGATCCTATTACAAATGAAAAAGTTTTACCTCATGTATTTGAGCTATCATTAGGAATAGACAGAAGTATATATTCCATAATAGAAAATTCATTCTCTGAAGATAAAGATAACAATAGAACTTTTTTAAAATTAAAGCCTTATCTTGCTCCTATTTTAGTTGGAATTCTTCCATTAGTAAAAAAACCAGAAATAGAAGAAATTGCAAAACGGATTTATGCTAACTTGAAAAAAGACTTTGATACTTATTATGACGATTCTGGATCTATTGGAAGAAGATATAGAAGATTAGAAGAAATTGGAGTTCCATTTGCCATTACAGTTGATTATGACAGCTTAATAGATAATACTGTAACAATTAGATATAGAGATACGATGGAACAAAAACGTATAAAAATAAAAGATCTTAGATGTTTTTTTAACGAAAATACAATAATATAATTATTAATTATCATCAATGAAAATTAGAAAAGGAAAAAAAATTACATCAACAAAAAAATTAGAAAAGGAAATTATTCCTTCGGAAAAATGGCTCGTCTCTTTTAAGAGCCATAATGATAATAATAAAAGTACAACTCCTCAAACAATTATTAGGCAATTTTATGCTCAAGGATATTTTGAAGCATACGACATAGTTCGAACATTTTCAGAAAAGCTAGATCTGGAAATAATTTGGTTTAAAGAAAAACGAAATTGTTCAAGTTTATTTATAAATAAAACCTTTCCTATACTGGAATCTATTTGTGTCTATTGTAATAGGATATTTAATGGTAATGAACCTATCCCATGTATACAGGAAGAATGCATTCATATTTTTTGTTCATTAAATTGTAGAAATAATCATTATAGATTAAAACATTGAGTTACTAAAAAGTAATTGAAAGGTTAATAACTACAATTCAAAAAGTATTAGACTTGAATAAGCTCTGCATCAAACAGCTGTTCTAGAAGTTGAACTACTTCTTGTTCTACCTGTTGTCTAGGAATTCCTAATTTTTCCGCGAAATAATCTGTAAGTTGATTTATAGTTTTTGTACCATCACAAGATTCCCAAAACCTAACAATTGCATCATTGACCATATAACTTCTTTCATCCTTATTCATTAGTATCAACGAACCATCTTCTGATTTTTGAAATGAGCCTATTTTTTTCGGTAAAGCATTATCATAATCTATCTTAAATCTCAGCTTTGGTTTTTCAAAGCCTAACATTTCTCTTGCTTTAGGATCCATTTTATCAATAGACCAAGGCGGATCCCAAACAATTTCAACATTAATATTTCCTACCCCATTAATTTTACTAACATATTTTTTTACATCATTAACCATAGTATTATGTAAAGGGCATCCTCTAGTTGTCATAGTCATTTTTATATCTACATCTTTTTCTTTTTTAATTTCAACACCATAAATAAGTCCCAGATCAACAATATTGACAGGAATTTCGGGATCCATGCATTTTTTTAATTGAAGATAAACTTGATCCCTAGTTATTAATTCATCTGACATACTATATTAATGGCTATGGAAAAAGATGATAAAAATGTTATGTGAATAACATTTTTATTTCAAAGTTAAGCAATTTATTTCATTAATTTTTTAATACTTCTATTATAAGGAGGAGATAATATTCCCTTTTCAGTTATAATTTTTGTAATTAATTCAGGAGGAGTCATATCGAATGCAGGATTAATAACATCTATATTTTTTGGAGCTACTGCTTTTTTGCCTATTTTAATAACTTCCTCCTTTGATCTTTCTTCAATAACTATATCATTTGGATGATTTTTTAGGTCAAATGTAGAAGAAGGAGCAACTACATAGAAGGGGATATTATGTGTTTTTGCTAATATTGCCAATTGATATGTACCAATTTTGTTAAAAACATGTCCTGTGTGTAAAATTCGATCAGCTCCTACTACGACATGCTTAATCATTCCTTTTGCCATAATATGCCCAACTGCAGTATCAGGAATAAGGCAAACATTGATATTTTCATGTTGAAGTTCAAAGGCTGTCAAACGAGAGCCTTGCATTACAGGTCTTGTTTCTGTTGCAATGACATTAATTTTTTTTCCAGATTCCTTAGCAGCTCTTACAACTCCTAATGCAGTTCCATATGCAACTGTAGCTAATGAACCTGCATTACAATGAGTCATAATAGTATCACCATCAGAAAATAATTTAGCTCCGTTTATTCCAATTGATTTATTAGTAGATATATCCTCTTCAGCCATTAAAATTGCTTCTTCTACGATAACTTTTTTTATTAAAGGTATATTTGTCAAATGATTTATTTTTTGCATAATCCTATTAAGCGCCCATTGAAGGTTAACAGCCGTGGGACGCGTAGATCGTATTATTTCATATGCATCATTTAATTCCTCAAAAAATATTTTGAGATTATCGGTTTTACTATTAAGGGCTGCCAAGGCCAATCCAAAGGCAGCAGTAACTCCAATTGCAGGAGCTCCTCTAACAACAAGTTTTTTTATTGCATCTGCAACTTCTAGGTAATTCTTACATTTTACATAAGATAATTTTGTTGGTAATTTAGTTTGATCAATTAATAAGAGATAGTTATTTTTCCATTCAAGAGTAAGGAGCATATCAGAGAATTTATTGAATATCTATATAAATTATATAAAATTTAAAAATTTATGGATACTATTTTTTTTATAATTTTAATTTATTGACTATTACCTATACTAGAATAGTTATCTAGAATAATGTTGGTTGTATCGATTATACCTCTCCCATCATATAAGGCAATATTTTGAAATACCTCATAATTTACTTTTTTATATTCCTCATGATCTGCAATAATCATAATCAAATTAGCTCCTTTAACAGCCTCAGAGAATTCATTAAATAAAAAGGTGTTATTATATTTAGAAATAAAATCGTCTTTTTTAACAAGTGGATCATGTATTCTTATTTCTTTGACTTTTAGTTTCTGTAGTTCATTTATCACATCATATGTGGGAGATAATCTAGTATCTGATACCCCTCCTCTAAATGCTAAACCTAATAAGGTTATTGTTGAATCTCTTGGACTTTTTGGATGAATTAATCTTAATGCTTGTCTAACACAATATTTTGGCATAGAATTGTTAAGTAATCTACTATATTTCGTTAAATTACAATCAACTTTAAGAACTTTGGCAGTTTTAAGAATAAATTGAGGGTACACAGGTATACAAGCTCCTCCTACTCCAATCCCGGGTTTATGAATATTACAAAATGGTTGCGAATTAGCTGCTTTTCGCACCTCCCAAAAATTAATTCCTAAACGTTCAGAGAAAATCGCTAATTCATTTGATAATGCAATATTGACATCTCTGTATACTCCTTCAAATAATTTTTCGGTTTCTGCTGATTTGATATCGCTCATAGGTATTATTCCTTTTTGATAAATAATTGAAAATATCTTCGTACCAATTGCTAAACTTTTTTTTCCATAGCCTGATATAATACCAGGATACCTTTCTTCAATATCTTCTATAGCTCGTCCTTCATAGATACGTTCTGGATTATATACCATATAAAAATCATCTTCAACTTTTAAATGACTTTGTTTTTGCAATATAGGAATAACTACATCATCAGTTGTACCAGGTGGCACACTTGGATTAAGAGTTACAATATCGTTTTTTTTTAATCCCTTGCCTATTGCTGTAGCAACATTTTTCACTGCAGATAAATCAGCAGTACCATCAGCAGCCAAAACAGGAACACATATCATCTTTAAAAAAGACTCTTGTGAAGCTTTAACGAGATCATCATTTACAAAGAATTTCTTATTGTTAAGACCCATTTTGTAAGCATCGCTAACGCCTGGCTCTGGGATATGAGTTTTTCCTTCTTTAGCATTTTGTAAAATTATCTTAGATTTATCAACACCTATTACAGATGCTCCAGACCGTAACCATGCAGCAGCGATCGGAGAACCGACATGACCTAATCCATAAACAGCAACTTTAAATTCGCCAGAATGAATTTTATTATCTAAGCTTAAAAGTAATTTTGAGAAATTATTATCCAATAACAAATCATCGTCTTTAGAGTTAATACTTCTCGCATATCTTTTAGTTGTCATAAATTTTTAAAATATAAAGCACTATTTGTTTTTTTTTAATTACCTAAAAATCTTTATTTTTAATCAGAAATAATTTATCACCCAAGAAACTATTGAAATTGTTGTCAAAGATAATAGATTCCAATGATTACTCTGTCAGCACTCTTGGATCTCATTGTTCACTACAAGTTTTAAAAGGTGCGAAAGACGAAGGCTTTAAAACATTGCTAATATGTGAAAAAAAAAGGTCAAGTCTTTATAAAAGGTTTAAGTTTATTGATGAATTATTTTTTCTAGATAATTTCCATGATTTATTAAGCAAAGATATTCAAAATAAATTAATCAATAAAAAAATACTTTTGATTCCTCATGGAACTCTAATATCCAATCTAAAATATGACGAAATAGAAAAAATTAATATACCAATATTTGGTAATAAATGGATTTTACGATGGGAAGCTGATAGAGAATTAAAACAAAAATTGATGTATGACTCAAATTTTAATACACCACAACAAATTAAAGGAAAAAAAGAAATTAAGAATTTGTGTATAGTTAAATTACACGGAGCAGCGGGCGGAAAAGGATATTTTCTTGCATGGGATGAACAAAGTTTTGATGAAGGATGTAGAAAATTAATTGAAAAAAAGGTAATAAAAACCGAAAATGAATTATACATACAAGAATATGTTATAGGTGTACCTATATTTTTACAATTTTTTTATTCTCCTTTAAAAAATGAAGTTGAACTATTAGGTATTGATCGGAGATATGAGAGTGATATTGATGGAATTGGCAGAATACCTTCTCAAGTTCAAATTAAATTAGATTTTAATCCTACATATAACGTAATTGGTAATTTTCCAGTAGTACTTAGAGAATCATTATTACAAGAAACCTTTTTAATGGCTGAAAAATTTGTTGAAACATCAAAAAAACTAGTTCCTCCTGGCATACCCGGACCTTTTTGTTTAGAGGGAGTTTATGATAGAAATGGTACCTTTGTGACATTTGAATTTTCAGCCAGGATAGTAGCAGGTACAAATCTTTTTATAAATGGTTCTCCTTATTCGGATCTTTTATATGAAGAACCCATGAGTATGGGAAGACGCATATGCAGAGAAATTAAAGAAGCAATTAGATTAGACAAATTACGAGAAATTATAACCTAAGTTATTACAGACTTACCCTCCTGTCATTCTAGTGAATTTATTGATTTTTTTTGATTTTAAAATATAATCTAAATTTGCCAAAGCAACAATAGCTGATTTTTTGACTTCATCACTTGGATCATTTAATGCAGTGATCAATATTTCTCTAGCATCCTCAGACCCGATTACTCCTAAAGCAACAGCTGCTTCATGTCTCACAAAAAGACTTGAATCATTCTTTACAGCATCAGTTAATGCCTTTATTCCACTATTAAATCCTAATTGACCAAGAGAAAAAGCAGCTTCATGTCTAACTAATTCATCAACATCTTCTTTCAAGACTCTACTTATTGTGTTAACTGCTTCGTTTCCGCCAATCTCTGCTATGATACATATAGATCTAGTTCTTATAACAGGATCGTGATGAAAAGCTAATTTATTGAAAAATTCAGTATTTTTATTGTTAAATTCATTTTCCATTTCTTCTATTAGTTTTAGCCTATCGTAATTTGCTTGGTAATTTTTATTCAAATTACATATATTTTTTTTATTTTGGATTTAATTCTTGGTATTCCCTTCATAGGTTATTATATTTGTAAATATTAAGATCTTCATATGCGTGTAAGATACTGGCATCTCACTATATCTGAAGTTTTAAATGCAAAATACCCTATTGATAGGATTAACCACTGGGAAATAAAGTGTTTGTATGGTGAATATGAACATTTTGGCATATTTTGGTATAAATACGGCACTCCTTTTGACAAAGAGCCTATTCATGGATTATGTTTTTACTATAATGAAATTCCAGAAAGAATCATTAGCGAA
>JAATVJ010000142.1 GCA_014523515.1 Nitrososphaerales archaeon TH1177
AATATCTGTTAATCCTAGTATAGGTTGAATAGGAGTTCTCAATTCATGTGCAGCTATATTAATAAATTCTGACTTCATCTTTTCAGATTCCTTTACTTTTTCATATTGTTGGCTAAGCATCTCATTGCTTTCTCTTAATTTTATGTTATAGTAAATACCTGACAATGCTAATCCAATGATATTAATAAAATAGCTTACATCTTTTAAGACATGAGCAATATTATGTGCAGTGTCAAAATGATATGCTGAATATGACATTATTATTTGTCCAAAAAAACAAACAACAATAGAAATAACTATGCTAACATAGAGGACATCTTTATTTTTATAAATTTTATTCTTAAAAAAATAATATAATGAAAATAAAAATAATGCTAATGGAAAAAGCTCGTAAGGTCGATGTATAGGAAAATTGTCAATTACAGAAAAAGGAAAAACTACAAATAGTGAACTTATAGCTACTATTGAAGAAAATAAAGTAACTACTATTAGGTACAATAAAAGCAGATCTGATAATTTATTTTTGTTGTTATTATTCTTGTTTGAAGATATTTGTTGTTGTTGTCCTTGTTTTTCTGGATGAGTATTTAAAGAAGTAGATAAAAAAGAATTATATTTAAAAATTGCTATAGCAAACATTGCACTAAGAAATAATCTTCCAGCAAACCAAGTCTGTGGAATAAAATATTTTAAGAATAAAATATCATCCATATTGAGCAAAGAAACTGTAACATGTAAAAAGTCAATTAAAGCATTAACTAGAAAACCAATGCCAATAAATAGACTGAATTTATCATTCAAGGTACGAGCTCTAGAAATATAATAGAATGCAAGTATTCCAGCAAAGAATGTTCCAAATAATTCTATATAAAAATGATGTATAGGTGATGTCACCCATAAAGATGGATTAGTAGATAATAGAGCAATTACTGAAAGATAAATCGAAGGTAATACAATATATTTAATTATATGATCTTTACTACTACTATCACTATGACTTAAAAAAGGAAAAACAAACGGCAACTTTGAGTCAGTGTCCCTTTTTCTCTGAGCAGGTAAAAATTAAAAATAATATCGTCAGAGAATTATTATAGTTGTTTTGTTGTAATAATAATGATAATAATAATAATTTTTTATTGTCATACATGTAATTTTAATTACAGATAACATCTTTGGAATATAAGAATATCTATAGCGTTAGATAAAATATACTATTATATCTGCATATAGTGGTTAATTGTAATTTGATATAAAATTATTTTAATAATTACATAATAAAAATATTAATCATATTCTCAATTAATAATATGTTATAAAGACAAACATAAATTAAAATTTTTATCTTAAAATAAAACGAATATCGATAAAGTTCTCTTACAAATATAGTTAGCTAATCGGAAGTAAAATCTTCTATGTGTTAGAATTCTATTCCTATCTTATATTTAGCTTTTATTGTTGCAAATTATTAGCAATATTGAAATTTATTGACTTCTGTTCTTCTTGCTCATCATCATTTTTTTCTTCCTCCTATCTTAAATTATATTTCCCAATTCATTATTATCAAATCATCTTAACTTTCCAATTTCTATTTCAATATCAGTAATTCTATGATATGTCTTTTCAGGCAATTCATTAGGTACATCAAATATCTCATTATCTGCATCTTTAGGATTTGATTTATCATTCTTCTTCTTCTTATTATTATTACTAACAAATTTTAATATCTCTGTTTTGGTCATAGGAAGATTTATTCCACTCAACATCTTAGCAATAGCAGCTGCAGATCGAGCTTTTGTTGCCGCAACCTTGCCACCTTTCTTTCCTCCTTTTACTCCTGGAGCCTTTTCACTTGGTATTTCCTTTATTCCTTGTTGCATTGGGATTTCCTCTTCTTTTGGAAATTTGCCTTTCAAAAATGGTTGTAAAGGAACTTCCTCTTTCTTTATCTTTAGTTCTTTAAATATCTCTGCATTATTATTATTCTCTTTTTCTTCATCTATTTCTATACCAAGTTCTTCCTCTACATTTCTTTTTCTGGCACCAATTAGCAAAATTTGAGTATTTTCATAGTCAAGTATCTCTGAATCATCGACATTTATCCATCTTTTCTTTTCTCCAAATTTGTCTCTAATATGTTTGGGGTAATTAGGTTTTCTTCCATCTTCTTTTTTAGAAAATACATCATAACCAGGAATAGAGATTTCAGGATTCTTTACAGATATAATATAGCTTGCTTCTTTCTTTATTTCAAATTCTGTTTGGGTAGGACCTGGAACTTCTGGTATTTCCAAAATATAAGCCAATTCAGTATGACCATTATGTTTAATAATTGAATATTTTCCTTCTCCAGCTGGCTGTGCTGCAGCAAGTCTTCTTTTTCCTCTGGTTTTTGTCATATATTCTTCAGATAAAAGTTCATGATGTATTTCTTCAGGATTAGAAGAACATAGTATATTTAATGCCCAGTTTCTTTCTTCTGAGGTGGATTTTTCTTTTACTATCTCTGGCATTTTCTTACGGCCTAGCATAAAAAGTCTATAATTTTTATCTTTATCTTTCTTGACATCATAGCTCGTAACCATATAGAATCGTTGAACATCTTCAATATCTTTAACTTCTTCTGAACCAATTTTTGGACGGTAAAAGAAAAAATATCACCACTTTCTATAATTCCCTGAGTATCATTTTTTGAATTAGATTTTTTATTAATATCGCTATTCATATCTTTCTATTCCTCTCCTATTGTTATTGTTATTCTTTAATTGTAGAAAGATAAAATAGATCTTTCTCATTATGAGATATTGCACATTAATATTTTTAAAAATTATAG
Organism: Nitrososphaerales archaeon TH1177; assembly: GCA_014523515.1. GTDB lineage: Archaea > Thermoproteota > Nitrososphaeria > Nitrososphaerales > Nitrososphaeraceae > TH1177. Next base: position 2,831 of record JAATVJ010000142.1, read on the forward strand.
ATCTTATTTATCAGTTAAAATAATTTTTATGCTTTAATACATTTTATTACAATATGTAGATAATTTTAATTAACTTATTGTAATAGATGTTCACTATTGGGTTAAATAGTGTAATTATTTGAATTAGAAGATAATTTATCTACAATTATTATAAATACTATAAACTCACTATCTCGATTAACAGATGATCAGCAAATTGACATCATGAAAGCTAACATTCAAGTAAATGGACAAATTACGGGTTTAGCTAGCAAGCATTCTTATGATTTTTACAAACATCTATAACTATCCTGAAATAACAATAACAATAACAATAGTAATATAATATTTATAAGCTATTTTTTTATAAAATTTTAAATGTCAAAAAAAGTAAGGAAGTTTGTTGCACTATTCTTTATTAATCATAATATTGTCATTTAAATAAACAATGACAGACTTTCATTTTGTAATTGTTGGTACAGTAAAAGGTGAATCTAAAGAAGTTGCCTTGGAAATTCTCAAGACAATTATGGAGAAAAGTGAAGAGATAAAAGACATAAGTGAACTTCACATTTTTGGAAAAACTTATAGATAAATAAAAAATACATTTTACTTTGATGACAACTTCAAACCATAAAACAGTCATTGTTTGGATATAATAGATTCTATAAACCTTTTAGCAGATCATATCTTCAGACTTTAACGGAGTCAATTTCTCCATATATACAAAAGGAAAAAGAATATGATGATATTAACAAAATAGATAGATAGATAGATTATTTATCAATTCTCTAACTAACTAAAGTCATTAAAGAAATAATTACATTAGATACAATAATAATTAATTTATTGTAAAATAAAAAAGTTTAGAAATAATAATAATAAACCATTTAAGAGATAGAGAATATTTATCTTCATCATTGTCCTCTTCATCATCATCATTTGGTTCCGAGCATTACTGATAAATTATATTGAATCTATTAGTGACCTTCTTTTGGATATTTCATCAAATAAATAAATCAATTATGAATAGAATTTTTTTTATATTTCAATGCTGCATTATTTTATTTTATATTATTTATCTGAATGTATTACCTCTTTTTAAGAAAGGATTAGTTATGATTTCTATAATTTAAGAGGAATATACAATATACTAATGCATGGTCTGGAATAGAATTTTTACCTTAGTAGAACAGGGGATGCATCAATGCGAATTCGGAATAATGTATAGGGTTTTCGGCGGAGATCTTGTCCTTTTTGGTAACGTGCTTGTCGGTGTAATTGGTTTGCCGTAACGTAGAGATATCCATCCTTCGCAACGGAGAGGGTGTCCGGCCATAAGAGACGCGGATCATGCACTATCGTTTCCCATTCTCTTCTATCATCAGGGCTATATCGTAGGATTGCGTTGTGTTCATAATTTGTTAAATAAATATTACCTGATGCATCAGATTCCAATCCATCTGAGGCACCTCCTTTATTCCCCTCACAAACCACAGTCTCAGCTGCTTTCTTGTCATCTAGCGATCGGTCGACTAATGTATTAGTATCTACACTGTAAAGATTACGACTGCCAAGTGGACAATAATACAGACGAGAGCCATCTGCATTGATAGCAATGCCGTCAGCTCCCATACTAGCACCTTGTTTTCTAGATCCATCGGATTGATGTTCTATGAAGGGTCTCCCTTCTACAATAGGAAGAAAGTTTTGCAAATCCTCTGTCTTAGTAGATGGATGGTCATGTAGGCGACGCCAACTCTCGCCTGATGCCAAGTCTACTACAATGATTCCGTTTGGTCCTTTTTGTGCAGAGTCAGTGATAAATGCCACACCTTCCTTGCCACGCCGTAAATCAAAACGTACATCATTGAGATAGGTAGTGGACAAAGCCACATCTTGAGGAAAGAGAATCTTCTTGACAACCTTATCATTGTTTAAATCAACACAGACCATCTTTGGTCCACCATATTCAGTTGGCTGAAAAAGAGGACTGCCTGTATCTAAAATCCATAGACGATCTACAGAATCGACAATTAATGATTGCACTGATACAAGTGCATTAGCCGGATCATTATCGTCAGTTTGATTAAGTGACTGATCAGGATATGCGACCAACCTCCCATTACTTATTTCGGAGACTGTAAATTGCACATCATCTCCCCACTTTGGAAAGTTAACAAAAATGCGTCCTTTATGTGAAAAAGTAACACCAGTTGGCATCGCTCCATTAAAGTAAAACACAGGTTCTAATACACCTATTATCTCTTCTGTGAAGGCTGGTAATGTTAAATCCTGTTTTGAAATATGATGATTTGACATTGTATCTTTCTAATGATTAATCGACATGGTTATTTGCTCCTTTTCTATTCTTGCTTATTAATTCCGATTGTAAAAGTAAAAAATACTGAAAAGCAAGAAATATCAAATTTTTGAATTGTATTACATATACTATTTTATTGTTGTAATTATCAATATTCTTTTTATTCAATGTGTTACTGTATATAAGAAAAATATGTAATATAACAGTTATAATTTATTTATAGGGATTATTCCGATTTATTACCTAAAATAAAAGAAGGTGAAAAACCTTACCTTCATAGTATGTTTGAAAAGCCTTATAATTATCAAAATTAATATTTATTTTAAGGATAGAATTGAAAGTTTGATGGTTATTATCCATATATAAAAGAGGAATACAATATATTCATGTATATAGAGATACTGGTGCAGAATATGAAGCAGAAAAAGCCAAAGAAAGAGTTATTGACTGATAAGTAGTTGAATTGGTTTTACAAAATATAGTATATAATCTATCTATACTATAAGAGAATGAAATAATTTTACTACCATTAGATAACAAATTTTTTTTGCATTTTGAATTATTTTTGTCGTATCAATATTATTGCTATTATTTATTGATTCTATTAATTCTTATTCATTTGAAATAGCATAGCAATTATATTCTTTAAGTCGTAATATTTCTTATCAATATCCTTAACCCATAAGGACAATAAGAAACATCATCTTTAAATGATTTTTCTTTGTTTATTTATATATATAGAGCTTTTGGTATGATATTAAATTCCTCTTTGAATTATCTTTTTTTATTTTACTACTGTAACAGGACATGAAGCATAAGTTACAAGTCCTAAGGCTGTACTTCCTAATAAAAGCTTTTTAATACTTGAACGTCCTCTTGTTCCTACTACAATTAAATCTACATTTTCTTTTTCTGCATAATCTAGTATGCTACTTACTATTAAAGTAGATACAATAATTTCAAATTTCATATTTATTTTTTTATTTGTTCCACCACTATATTCCTCTTCTACCTTTTTTTTAATGTTATCAAACCATTTCTGTACATCAATTTTTCTTATCTCTATCCATTCCTTTATTGGTGTAGGTTGAATAAATTCATAGATTTGAAAAGATGAATGTATTTCTATAGGATATAAAACATGCAATACTATTAGTTGAGCGTCATATTGTAAAGATAACATAATAGCATGATGTGCAGCATCCATAGAATAACTAGAACCATCTATAGCAACAAGAATCTTTGACAATTTTTTTTCATGATATCTTTGATTATTAAATTTTATAATATAAATAATCAATCATTGTGATATGAAAATCTTTCGACATTGTGGCGGAATAGAAAACATCATAATTATTCTCTCTCTTCTTTTTATACTATGATGAGTAAAAATCTAAATTTTTTAGATTAGAGAAATATTATAATCATCATAATCATAATTGCATGATATTCTTCAATCATTGCAAAACTATATTATATAACGATAGAAGAGTAATACATATTTACATGCTATGGAAATACCTAGACTACTTACAATAAGAGAGAATATAAAAAAATATTTACAAAATTATTATAGAAACATATACTATCTAGACGACGGTTTTGGCAACTATCAAGAATTTTATAGTACATAATATTAAAGTGAACAGTAAAGAGAATAGTATTAATTAATAGACTAGTTAACAATTTTATTTTTTTCTTATCTAGTGTTAGTACCAGTTTCAGTAGCAGTATTATGTTCTTTTCTAATATGATTATCTAAATCAGTTTTATTTTTAAAATATTTATTACAAAAAATACATTTTTTATATTTTCTACTTTGTAAATAATTGAATATCTTGACAAGATTAACACCAAGACCAAACATTATATAATATATCTAATATGCATATTTATATAATATTTCTTCTTTTCTTATACAAAATTTATATATTTTTGGTTTTTGTATGCTAGTAAATGATTTACTATGTTTGTGAGATTTCTTTATAAATCTGCAACCTTATTATTGAACATTAATGACTAGTAGTAGTAGACCAAAATATTGCAGTAATTGTGGTGAGAGATTAGAAAATTTAAATTATGAAGAAATAAAAAAATGTCCTAAGTGTGGAATTGACCTTCTTCAAACAGCATCATATACAACACGTAAAACATCAATTGTAGACCAACTACCATACAAAAGTCCAGGAACAGCAGCACTCATAGCCTTTATCGGAGGAATATTTGGTTTACAGGGTATAGGTCATATATATGTTGGAAAGGTTGGAAAAGGAATTGGAATATTAATTGCTGGTATCATCATTGCTGCTTTGCTTGTTATTACGATAATGATGGGAATAATGGGACCAATGATGGGAATGGGACCAATGATGATGGACCCGAGCCAGATGCCTTTAATTATTTTATCATTTATCTTAGGTATTGCCTATTTTGTACTTTGGATATGGCAAATATTTAATGCAAGAAACTTAGCAAAGAAATTTAATGAATCAGTACGAACAACGGGAAAAGAACCATGGTAAACAATCTAAACTAGATTTTTTTTCAGATTCGCAAAAGTTTTATTATAAAATTATTTGATTATTTATTTAATGTCTTCCAGAATTTCCATTCTGTTTGATACCAATTTTACAATGAGTATTTTTATCTAATTCACCATGATTATTTTTATCTAATTCACCATGATGTTTTAGAACGTGTCCAATAAAGGCCATTAAGACTTGATTATATTACAAAAATACTTCCAGATTTTTATTTTATAAAATGTCAAAAGTTTCTTTCTATTATACAATTGTTTTATATTATTATTTATTAATTAAGTAAATAATTTAATTACTGCAATGATGGTATATTTTAATTTAATTTTTTATAGCAAAGTTGAAATTTTTGTTTAACTATAATAATATTATGGTATCAATTCATGATTATGAAACCATAATTTTTTACACACTATCATCCTTAATGTTAATTGACATATTTGCATTAGTATTAATATTGATATATGCTCCCTACAATAATTATTACATTAATATTAAAAATATCATAACTTTACCAGAAATATTTAACTTAAATTTTCAATATAGTTTAAACTAATATCTATATTTCTAGATATTTTAATTAATTTTAAAAGAAAAAAAGAGCTAAATATATCTTTGACTAAAACAAAAAAATGTTTGAATCAATAGTCTGTCAAACCGAGGGTTGTATAGACTGGGCGGGATTTGCACTCTCAGTTCGATAGACGACTGATTCTGTCATGTTCTTCTATTATATTCAAAGATATAGTTAGCTTTTTTTTGTCTAGACTTTTGTATAATTAGGTGCAATCCTCTTGAAAATTCAATACAATACAATTCCCATTTTTATAAATTCTGGTTTCTGTTGAATATTTTGATGTTTAAAAATGGTGGGTGTTATACAGAGGCTACAATATATAACACCCACTGATGCAAAAAAACCGTCTACTGTATGTGTGTAGCGTCAATAGTAAAAGCAGCTTCATTTAAAAGCTTATTGATCGTTATTAATAGAAATAAAAAGAAGCAAAAAAACTTATTTTAAAATAATTTGTACTAACTCTTCTGCATTTCTCAGACAAAATGATAGTGATGATGATGATGATGGTACTTCAAAAAAAGTTGTTGCTTATAACATCAATGAAACCAATTTTTTGCAATAGAATATATTGCTATATTTAAAGATGGAACCTCTGATTCTTATATTGATAATAAAATAATAAAAAGATAAAATTCTTAATAAGTTTATTTGATTTCCAGAATAATTTACATATAACAAAACAGATTTCTTCTAGATTATAAACCTGATAGAAGAAGATGAAAAAATTAAAATTAGAAATTATATGAGAGTTTATTATTGAATATTATAAATATTATTATTTTTCTTCTTTTGCTTTTGACATTTACTTTTTTATCTTCTAGCTATGGTATTTCACCTAAATTGAATTCTGAATTACTAAATAATAAAATTGAAAGACTTATAACTTATAGTCCAAATGAGGATTATTACAATAAAAGTCTTAATCATTTAGAAACAGATATTAATTTGGACAAAGTTTATGTAACCAGTAATAGCACTCATATTGAAATAAAATTCTTATTTGCTGATCTTTTAAATAACCTTAAAAATATATTATTGAATAGTAGTACTGTTCCACATAATTTTTTTATTAATATATTTATCGACTCTGATGATGACGAGACTACTGGATTCTTAGGTTATAATCATAGATATTTTTTAAGCCATAATGTTTCAGATTCTTATTCTTATGATGATAATAATAATTTAACTTATACTACCAAAAAAAATATTCTTCAGACCCGTATTTCCAATTATTCAAAAGAAGATGAGATCCTTAAGAGGGAAGAAATAGCGGCAATAATAGCAAGAACATTAAATTCTAAAGACATAGTTGAAAGACTTGACTGGGTAATAAAGGGATATGAACTTCTAGACTATGACTTTCAACCATTATTCTTTTCATCCAAAGTCAATGAAAAGTATCTATCAGCTATTCCAGATGGATTTAAGGTTACTTTGGATCTTGCGCAAATAGGCTATCCTTCAAATTATGCTCTCTTAGTTGAAGTCGGAAGAAAATCAGAAGATTACAAATTATCTGAAATTTTTGGAAAAATACATATTCCAAAGCCAGATTTGATTGTAAATGATAAAACAATAGATATTGAGAAGGGTCAAAACTTGGAGATTCTTGAATTTAATAATACTAGTTTATATGATTTAAATGTTAAAGCGGAATTGCTGAACAAAAGTCCTTCTAATGATGATGACGATGATTTAGTAATTAATTTTAGGCAAGGAAATCAATTTAGTATATTAGATGGAAATGGAGTACTTCCTATGGAGATTACTGCTAATCCTAATTATAAACAAAAAAGTCTTGTTATTCCTCTGAACCTATCTTATACTGTTATTGGAGAAAATGATTTTACCGAATCTGATTTTAATAATTCACTAACACATGAACAGACATATAACAAAATAGTTGATTTAAATTTTAAACTTCAAGAAAGAATTCCATTAATAAAAATTGATGAAATTCCATCTCAATATATAGCAGTATTTCTTGGAGCCATATTTACCTTTTTTATTCCATCTATTGCTCGTTTTACTAAAGAATATGCTCAAAAACGAACTGCACATAAATACCTAAAAGATATTCTTAACGAACAAAATTCGGATAATCCTGATACTTCTATTAAAAATATAATGAGTAATCTAAGAATTATAAAACATGAATTTATTAGAGGAAATATAACTAAGGATCAATATGAGATATTAAAAGAAAATATAGTTGATATTTTAAAAGATTTGATATCTAAAAAAACTAGTGATAAATAGTAGTATCAGAATGAATGATGATGATAATGATGACAATAATATCTAAGAATAATAGGCTAAAAAATTTATATATATATAGATGAACCTGAGAAAACTACGGATCCATCAAGGTGAATTGCCCATTTAGTAGGATTCTACTACTTAGTCACATTCAGTTTTATTATTTAGAAACTATAATTTTAAATATTTAAATAAACATAGAAACATAATACTAAATCATTCAATATCTTAAATAAAGGAAGGGGAATTTCATTATATAGTTTACTTTGATATTTGATTTATTTGTTATGAACCATCTTGCCATTTTACTGCTGGGCTATTTACAATGATGTTTGTTTCTGTAATAGTTAGTTCTCCATTCTTTTGTGCAATTATAATCTCTTCTACCGATTTTAATTCTCTTGCAGTTGCATTATCATTCCATTTTACAAAGTTTGTCTGCCATAAAGGACTATAATCTTCATCTCCTGGTACTGCATTTGCAACTGGAAGTTGAAATCCTCTTGGTGATTCACCTTGAACACCATTTAAAAATACATAACCTTGTCCACGCATTGATTCAGGTGTATTATTCAAAAGCAGAGCATAATTTACTGGAAATCCAGTATCATTTGTAATAGAGGATGCAGCATGTTTATCAGATACATCTGTAGCAATAAAGTATACTATGTTACCATCTACGTATCCTTTAGATATGGGAATATCTATGGAAGCGTTTGATTTTGCCAATTTCAAAATAGAACCTAGTTTGTCTTGTTCTTGTTCTTGTTGTTGTTCTGATACTACAGGAAGGAAAATAACTACAGTAGAGTATATCAAAATCAGAACTACTACTATGACTGTAAGATTAGTTAATCCTATTTTATTTGATTTGTTATGCATCTTTAAACATTTCTAAATAATATCTACTTGTATTAATAATATTTCTTTGAAAATTATATTATTCTTTTTATTTACAAATATGGAATATAAAACTTAATTACATGGATCATGTTATGACTATATTTCACAATAATATTATCTTCTTAACATCAAATTTAATATAATATCACAGCTGGTAAAATTAAGAAATATAAATAACAAAATTTTATCTATTCATTCTATTGTTCTAAAACGTAAACAGCATAAATATTTAGATTTTTGTATTCTTTAAATTTTGCTCAAGAAGAGCAAGTTTATGTCATTTCTGATACAATGAGTATTTTGACTAAAATTAAAGAGAAAATTTTTTTACTCATTTTACATTTAAAATATATGGTCATATAGTTCCATCCAACAGGACCATTATATTGATTTCCATTAATCTCTATTGTAGAAGTTGTGTTAATATCACCTTTTACTTTTAATTCATATGTACCAGCAGGAAGAGGTTTAAGAAATAACCAATTTCCATCTGCAACAGCCTGTGTCGTCTGAGAAGTTATATTCAAAATATTATTTTCTGGTAAAGTAAAATTGAAAATATCAGTCTGGACACGATAATTTTCTAAATTTGGTACAGGTATTTTATTAAGTGAAGCATTCCCTCCAACTACAAGGTCTTGCATACGTTTAGCGCATTCTCTTAGTTCTTCTTCAGTTTTTAGCAACGGAAATTCTGCATAAGAGCACTCAGAATTTAATAGAGTTATAAGCAAAGCAACATTTTCAGGGATATCACATGTTCGGGTAACTGGATGTTCATAAGCTAAAGTTAGAAACCAAACTGGACCACTTTGTTTTTCACTGCAATATTTTCCAGTATCATCGTATGAGGGATTTTTATCCCAAGAGATAGAATATGTCCATTGCCACCATTTCTCAGTCCAGTCTGCATATGAAACATTAAAAGGCTTGGAATTTATGTCATAAACTAAATTAGAAATATCAAATTAGTATTATTATTTACAAATGTAGTATTATTGGAATTCTCCAATAATTGACATTACATTATTGGCAGAGTTTACCAGAAGTAAAAGTAAAATCAACGTAAGAAAACTTGTTGTCAGTAAAAATTTTTTCATCATAAATGCCACACAGCGTATATTTAATGAACTTTTCTCTGTCTATCTATCCTATTTCATATGTGTAAATACCTTTTTTGTATTTAGCCTGGACCTATTAAAAATGAAAACTCCTTGTAATGAAGACATTTTTACTCTAGCATTATAAGTATAGAAGTGATGCAAATGAGTCGGGAGTAATACCAATAGCGGACAAAAATTAGAGTCTATTGTAGAGATATTATATTATCTTGTGTATGACTTTTATTAGTAGAATTTAATTAAGTATAAAAAAAATCAAAATTCTTTAATAGCTTGCTATTTATATTAAATGAGATTATATATTTTGAATAGCATCTTTTTGGATTAATATGAACATCATTTGATAAAAAGAAATTCCTAATTTAAATGCCTGAAAATCTATATTTCTTAAAACATATTTTATTGATTCATTATCTGATGAAGATAGTATAAATTCATCTATAATTTTTTTGAATTTAACATCATTATGGTGATGAAACATTGAATTGATTTTATCGACATAATTATTAAGAGCTTTGTAGAAATGTTAGTGACTAATGCCTAACAGCTAAGATTTTGAAATAATAACATTCTAGAAAGACCAATGATAAGTGAATCTTAAAATCTAAAAAATTAATTTTCATGATATTATAAATATAAGACATGAAATATTAATCAAATCTATTTGTATGATCTATATTATTCTTCTTGTAACTTTAGAATAATCTATCAATCTGCTCTATTGAACAAAATTTGTTTTAATCATTATATTGCATATATGGATGAACAAACCGTCTGATCTGATTGTTATATATATTGTTGATTGCAATTTTGTTTATCTTTGTTGATAAAAAAAGATAATAATAATGAACAAAACTCTCGATTCTATTATTGAAACTCTGTATTACTCTACTAATAATATACATAATTTAATAGACCTAAAATAGCCTTTTATAATTAGATTAATATGTTATGATTAAGACAAGACGTATTTATGATAAACCAGACGCAGATGATGGTTTCAGAATATTAGTTGACAGAATCTGGCCTCGCGGGTTAAAGAAAAATGACGTTAAAATCGATTTATGGCAAAAGGACATAGCTCCCAGCAATGCAATAAGAAAATGGTTTAATCACGATCAAAGAAAATGGAATGAATTCAAAAAGCGTTATTACGAGGAACTTAAAGATAGAAAAGAAATTGTTAAATTATTCTTGGAAAAAGCTGAACAAGGAACAATAACTTTACTCTATAGTTCAAAAGAAGAAAAATACAATAATGCTATTGCATTAAAAGAATATTTACAATCCAACAAATTATAACTAAAATAGATTAGAAGAAAGCAAAAAAAAAAACAATAGTATTATAGATAGTCAAAACATATCATACCTATTAGCTCACAAGACAGTGGAAAAATAATAATAATTGTTCCAAGCCTCCGATCATAATTGAAGTAGAACTTTATAGGTAGAAAAGTATATACAATTTGGACATTATAATGAAAATGATCAATTGTGAGTAAGGAGGATGAGGATTTTGTTAAGGTTGCTGATACGAATGATATTAAACCTTCACAGATGAAAGAAGTTCAAGTAGCTGGAGAAAGCATCTGCATAGTCAACGTTGAGGGAAAATACTATGCTATTGGTAATATTTGCACTCATGAAGGCGGTCCTCTAGTCGATGGCACTCTTGAAGGCTATGAAGTTGAATGTCCATGGCATGCTTCCAAATTTGATGTAAGGACAGGAGAGGTGAAGGAACCTCCTGCAAGCGAACCAGAACCAGTATATCAAATAAAAATAGATGGAAATAACATATTATTAAAGAAACAAGACAAAAAAAGTAAATCTCCCCTCCACCAGATTGAGCTCACTCTAATAGAAAAAGATAAAGTTGAAGGTACTGATGTAATGTCATTTAAGTTTAATAAGCATAATGATGATTCTGATGTAGAAAACAAAACACTATTAGATTATACTGCTGGCCAATTTGCCTTTTTTGATATAGGGGAAGTCTATAATGATCCCAAAGGTCCAATTAGACATTTTACTATTTCATCTTCTCCCACTGAGAATTTTATAATGTTTACTACTAGAATAAGAGATTCACCATACAAAAAAAGACTTTTAGCTTTAGAGAAAGGCACCAAAGTCAAGGTGAGAGGACCGGAAGGACAATTTGTATTACATCAGGATTATACAAAACCTGCTGTATTTCTTTCTGGTGGAATAGGTGTTACTCCATTTAGAAGTATGATAAAGTATGCCACAGACATGCAATTGCCAGTAAAAATAATAATGTTTGATTCCAATAGGAATCTTAACAATATCATATTTAAAAAAGAGTTTGATGAATGGGCAAGTATAAATAAAAATTTCAAGATTATCTATACCATTAGTGAAAAAGATCAAAATGATGAACAATCATTATCATTATCAACTGCAACTGATGATTGGAAAGGAGAATATGGAAGAATAAACAAAGCAATGATTTTAAAATATGTCGACACTCATGTATTAGATAATTCAATATTCTATATATGTGGTCCTCCTAGTATGCTAAAAGCTATGCAATCTTTGTTACAAGAAGATTTAGAAATTCCAAAAGAAAGAATCAAAGTTGAAGAGTTTACGGGTTATTGATATGAATGTAATGATTATGTTTTATTAATCACCTATGATAACATCTAGTTGTTGTGATTTTATCTTCAAGATGTTTATATCATATAACCTTCATTCAACTTTTGACCAGGCAATATGTGTCTGTTGTTATATTTTCTCTTTTAGGCATGTCAAAAATGGAATTCTAAACTTAGCAATAATCTTCAAAATGAGTTTTAACCTACATAATAATATGCCCAAGAAATATGTGTATACACCTTTATTATTGT
>JAATVJ010000143.1 GCA_014523515.1 Nitrososphaerales archaeon TH1177
TGAAAGTTCAGTGTCCACGTTAATGTCCTTGTTTTCCAAGTCTGATAAAACAAACGTATTATTTACTAATGAACGCAAAGATATATTACTTATATTTTTGAGCCCGTGCAAATTGCTCAAGATACCAATGAATACACTCTTCCCGTTTGCTCCTGTACCTATCAAAATGAAGTAATGCTCAAACAGATTCTTTCTGATAAAACTATATGCAATTGTTTCTACTGCTGTTCTAATGTCCTGTAGATAAAGTACTTCCTTTAAGAATTTGATAAACAATTTTGGTCTTGCTTCTGGTTTGTAAGGAAAAGTTTTCTGATTTAAGGAATAATAATCTGGAGTATGAGGCAAGAATTTACCTGTCCTCCAGTTGTACAATCCATTTATGAAATTGATGATATTAATATCAAAGTCGAACGCCCTTTTTTTACATAAGTATTATGCATAACATAATTTTTAATTTCAGTAATATCTGAAGTTCTGAGTTTAAAGCCAAATATCTTGTCCAATTCTTTTTCTATCAATACTTCTCCTCCAGAAACATAAACACCATTCTCATTATCATAAAACAAGATTTCTTTTGTCTCCTCAAGAGTTAGAAATCTATGTATGGACATTACCAATCGTGTGGCTTCTTCTATAAGTTCCTGTTTATCAGCGGTTTTTGTTGTTGTAACACTATTTTTATTTTTATTATTATGGTTATTGTTGTCTTATGCTTCTTGTTTTTGTTGTTCTTGTTGTTTTTTTTCTGATTCTTCTCGTTCTTTGATTTTTCTATTAGCCCAATTTAAGGATTGTTTCCATTGTCTTTCTATATCTCTGTCGTCAAGTGGAGGGACACAGAGTTCTTGATTCCTTTCATATGCTAATTTCTTAATTTGTTCCAAAGTCAAAAATCCCATGTTTTTTACAAGTAACGAATCCATGACTCGCAAAATTCCTAAATGTCGATTGTGACCTTCTAATATTTCGGTTCCAGGTGTAAATAATTCTTGGATAGAAGGACCAATACTATTGCCATTATTATTACCATTATTACTATTAAATCCATATGGAATACCGTATTTATCGCAAATACCGCCAATTCTATTTTCTAGATCTTGAGCATTGAAAACTTGTGGTTTTCGTGTTCCTATGATTTGGTAATTACTACCGTCAGCATGTGGTGAAGTAGAACAAAACATAATTCCCTTAGAGTTAGATTTAACTTCTAAGGCTGGGATCTCATTTGCTTTTATCTTTTCAGCTTTTGAAATATCAACTTTATCGCTTGTCTTATTTGGTATTTCTCTTTCTACGATAAAATACACATGGAGTTTATTTGGATCAGCATGTTGCTCGACAAGTGTCTGTTGTTTCAATTCTTCTAAACCAGAACCAACAAATTCATCTATTGCTTTTTTATTGTCCAAATCTATTGCAACTAAATATTTGTTCTTATAGTGACCTCTCCATATTCGGCCTGGTATAATTGCTATTCCATTATTATAATATCCATTCTTTTTACGTGATTCATGTACTTCATCAGGTATTGGTTTATCTTGCCACTCTGTCCAACTTTCAAAAGTATTCTTCTCTTTTGTGTTGGCCGGAAATACATTTACACCAATATCATTATGCCAAAAGTCAGCAGATTGATTCATTACTGCAGTGATATTAGATATCATTTCTCTTGTTGAATGGTCCCTAACCTTTTGCCTAGTTTCCTCTGAACTATTTCTTCTATTTTATCCTCTGAGAAGAAGACTTGACCTTCACACGTTGCTAATTCTTCAAATGACAGAGGATAAATTGAGTCATTATCATCTGTCACAACATTAAATGTCTTATATCTATTTGACTTACTTTCGTAAAGAAACTTTAATAATTTTGGATATATAATATCAGTATCAAAGTCTAAGGCTTTCTTTTTTTCTTTGGTCATTTTTCTTGCACTTTTTTTAGAATTTCTTGATCCTCATCAAGATGGTATTGTCATGCGTTATCTGTTGCTCTAAGAACACAGTAGAATTTTCGGTGATTCCTAACTTTTCTACAATGGATTTATCAATTATTACTAAATATTTATCGCCTACAGTCCATAACTGTTTGTATATTTCAGGTTTAGAATTATTTAAATCTGAGATAGTATATTTATTCATGCTGAGTACTCCTTTTAATAGAGGTGGTCTTAGTCTTTGTTAGAGTCTGTTTATCCCGGGTCCCCACTCGAGTAACAGATTCTAACAAAAAATTATTTTTTAATAGTCTCGTAAGTACATCGTTAAACGAATCTGAAGTTTGACCTAGTGTTTTAAGAATCGCATGATTCTCTTTTGAAATAGATATTGTTGTCAGTTTGTTTGGTTTTTGGATTATGCGATCCATAAGTTATAAGTGCATATTTACAATTTATGTCTTGGATATTAATATTATGGGAGAATATTGTTGCATATTTGATCATATAAAATTGTGTACAAAGTTAATGGTATAAAATTGTGTACATCTTTTAACCAATAATTTTCAAAAATAGATAGTTGAGAGCTTGAAAAATACGAATCGTCTATACAAGCAATAGAAAGAAAAATAGGATATTGAAAGCTAGATGAAGATGAGTTTGGCCAAAGTAAGCATAATGGAGATTATTTAATTAACAGATCAGAATCATGTAGACACATATTAGATATTATTACTTATTTTTCATTCAAAATTTGAGCTAGTCTTTGTGGATATTTGAGGCATTCTAGAATCTCTTTATGTGATTCACTTAACATCGCAATCTGTTGTTTCATGAGCTCTATCTCTGATTCTTTTTCTTTCTCTTTTTCTAGAACTTGTGTATATGCATCATAGCTTAGGACCAGTTTACATTTTATACAGAATTGAGAATCTGGTCTATTTGGTTCATTACAGTGAGGACATGTCTTTATTTTTAGTATATTTTCTTTTCCGTCAGACTTCTTTTTTTCTACTCCATGAGCTTCTAAAATAGTATTTAATGATTCATTTCCAAAGTAATGAATGTATCTCTCTGGCATTTCACTTCTCTTTGACCATCCAGCATACTGTTTTAAAATATATTCTGGTATTTCCTTTGATTTTTATGTTAATCCCGAGTGACGTATTATATATGGATTCCATGGTTTTGTAAGTAGATTTCTTATCCATGATTTGTCAGCTTCAGAAATAGTAGAATCTGGTGTAACCAACTTTAGAAAATATCCCTTTTGATATTTACGAGTATATAGTTTGTATAAGGCATTCTCACTAAGTTGTTCACCAAAGTTAGAATCAGCAAGAGATACAAATAGAAAAGCATCTGGATTATTTTTCATAGGATGAGAATCAATCCAATCTTTAACATATGGAAGTGAATTAATAAGTGGAAGTGTTCTAGCCATTGTTTTGCTTTCTTGTATATGAATCTCTGCAAACTGTTTATCTATTGTTGAAACTCTAAACTTGATATCTTTGATTTTCAAAGATAGTAGTTCATGTGGTCTTGCTGAAGTATCCAAAGCCATAGCATGATAGCATTTATCACGTTTTTCAGGACAATATTTCAAAAAAAGTATATGGTCTTCACTGGTCCAAATATCTGAAGGTTTGTATGAAGATATTTCTTTTTTTATGAGTTGTTTTATACCATTCATACAAACAGGTGTCTCTCTTTTTTTGTGATCAGGTTCATCTTGATTATATAACCATCTAAAGAATTTGCTAAGGATAGCCTGTCTTGTATTATATGTGTTAATCCATTTATGAGTAGGATCATCAGATTCTGATCTTTTTAAAGAGTTTAAATAATCCAGTATATCATTTTTTGTTATCTTGGTAAAATCTTTATAACTTGAATATCTATTAAACAGACAAATAACTTTGATATATGATAACCTTGTAGAAAGTTTAACATTGGTATGATTCTGTTCGGTTATTATAAAATCATAAAGAATATTTGCATTTTGTATATTAGCTGAAGCCATATTTTTAAAGTAGTTAAAGTAGGCTGAAGAAGAAGCTCCTTTAGTTATAGAATAAATCTTTTTTTCTAATTCTAAGTTTACTTCTCTTCCTACTGCTATCGCCGAAGCATTTTCTAATGTAGTAACTAAGTTAGTAATATTGGTAGAAGTAGATAGTGAATCAATAACCAATCTTTGTCTATTTCAAGTTATTTACTTTCATTAATAAATAATATGCACGTTTCCATGACTAGCATGGAGGGGATGGGATTTGAACCCATGACCACCTGCGTGTAAGGCAGGTATCCTAACCAGTCTAGACAACCCCTCCGTTACTGATCTGATTCAGTTATAACTAATATATTAATTATGATAAAGCTGTTACTTTGTTAA
>JAATVJ010000144.1 GCA_014523515.1 Nitrososphaerales archaeon TH1177
CATCCTAATTCTTTGGAAGCGAAATAGCTGCTTTGGCAGCATTTTATAATTTATCCTATTATAGTTTGATAATACCAATGAAAAAGATTTTTTATTTGAAAAATGAAAGGAAGGATAGGTGAAAAATTATTGTTTTTATACAGTATGTTTATTTTCACTAGTTTACAAATACAAAATTTTTACTAATAATTTATAAATTAAAGAAATATTAAATAATAAAATAATGTATCAATAACATAAAAAAATTAAAACATTTAAAGTCTAAATTTTTAATTTAATACTGACTTTAAATTCTACTAATATACTATTATATTCTCATTACTAAAGAAATTTTAAGATAAATGAAGAGAGCAAAAGTAGTTTATGATAATTTAAATGCTGAGAAGAGGTAGTAAATGTTTAGCTTTTGCAATAATTGAATTATAAAGTGAGAGATGGATTTTGTTGTTGATTTGGCGACAACGCAAAAACCAAATTTATAAGAAGCAGAAAAAGATCATAGGAATAATCAATTCTATTATCTTATGATATTGTCAAGTAAATAATGATTAAAAGTAATATTACATTATAACCATGAATGGGTATAAACATGATAAAAATCATTAATGCAAGTCCTGAATTTGGAAAAGCTCTAACAGAACAAGAAATAAATGAATTTTTGACATCTAGCAAATTCAACGTCCATTTAGGAACAATAGATGATAATTATTATCCAAATATTCATCCTACATGGTATTATTTTGACTCTGCAAATAACAAATTATACGTTGAAACCTCAAAGCTCTCAAAAAAGACAGGTAATTTAAGAAAAAATAAGAATATTTATTTCTGTGTAGATGATCCTAATCCACCATACAAAGGAGTCAAAGGAAGAGGTATCTGTAGAATTCATGATGATGATATAAATCACAATATTCCAATTGCAGAAAAGATAATGACAAAATATTTAGGAAACATACAACATCCCATGGCACAAAAGTTAATGTCATTTGTAAAAAATGGAGATAGCGTAATTATAGAAATTAGTCCAAAATACTTTTCAACTTGGGACTATAGTATATCTAGGTAGAACTATTCATAGACCATAATAGAAGTACTATAATAATACTGACATTCAATGATTTACATAATAATAAAAAATATTGTCCCTCTCTGGTCCTAAAATATTTTGATCATGTGACAGTGTCACATGGAACTGTCACATGCTCTTTGATTATGTATTTAGCCTTAAATTGATGATATTCTCTATATTCTATCAAATTTAGTAAATACCTTTGAGACATCTCTGCATTTCCAAACATCAAAGCTCTACATAAATTACATCTTAACATTAGGCGATGTGTCTTTGTTGGTTTGACGTGAGCCTGGCTACCACAAAAAGGACATATTACAAGTCGTATTTCATAAAAGTTACCGGTGTTGTTGACAGTACTAGCATTCTGATTATTACTACTAACATAGTAATAAGGATAATAATTACTCATGTTAAATTATATTGCGATATATATAGTAGATATCATGAAAATAAAATTTTGATTAATAGCAAATTTCTGTGTTTGAAAAATTATAATCTCTTATTAGTTTCTATTTTTTGTAACCGTATTTCTTATACGGATTGAATGATGTGACAATATTCTTAGTTGTCACACGCTGAAAACAAATTTGCCTCCAGAGCCAGACAAAAATATTTTCAATGGTAAACTAAATAATAAGTTTGTATATAGTTTGTCAGAATATGTTGTTGACGGCGCTAAAATTCAGATAAAGAAGAAAATCCAAAAGAGAATAAAAAAATAGTGCCTCTCTGGGTCTAAAATAATTTCTACGTGTGACACTGTAACACTAACAAGATTGTCACATGCTTAAACTAAATTTACCCCCTGAGAGAGAAATAAAAAACATACCTTATGAAATGAATCAAGCATTTGTAATTCAGTTTGCTTATGATATTACTAAAATTAAAGATGGATAAAAGAAGAATTAAAATATATAAAATAATAAAAAATTAATGCGTCTCTAGGTCCAAAAAACTTTCAGTGTGTGACGGTATCACATGGCATAAATAAATTCACCATTAACAAAGGCACAACAATAATTTGTATAGCCACTCGGATATTGTTCGGTTCAGTCAGAGAGCCTCTTTACTCTCATACGGAGTATGTTAACTTTGAACCTAGCCTGTATACAATAGGGATTGTCACTCAATAAAGATTTTCATCTAGTCAGAGCCGAATTTTTTAGTATATACTTAAAGTAATTTCAAAAAAATTAAAAAAAGTTAGTATACACGTCAAATAGACGTATACATATAGATGATATATAGTAGTTTTTTTTCTATCGGTATTTACCCGTTATAAAACCACCATGCGGCATTTCAAATCCACTGTTTTCTTTATTAAAGACCTTTATGACTTGATCTGATGCAGTATCTATCTTAACTAATTGACCCGAGTGCCAATCCTCAACATAGACAATTTTATTATCTGGTGTTGAATAAATTGTATGTCCTATTTGGAAATTCTCTGGTAACTCTTTTCCAGGACTAAGCCTATTAATTAATTGTGGTTTTGTTATATCGCTTATATCCCAAATTGATATATATCCATCATTATTTACTTCTTTATCCATTGAATCTTCTTCAGCAACATATAACTTTGTGTTAACTATTGTGGTATCTGATGCAGGTTTATAAATTCCATTACCATCTGGACTTTGGGTTGGAGCTATAATCATAGTTGCGGCAGCAGATTCTGTTGTATTTTCAGTATTGGATCCTATTTTATTAGTATTAATCAACCATACACTTGGACCTATAATCTTGGCATTATCTGGAGTAAGAGATGTTGGACCTAATTGCTGAGTAGACGTTATTGCACTTGTATCATTTATCCATGTGACAAAGTGTGGAAATGCTGCATATTGTGATTCAGATCCTAATATTACTTCTACAGGATTACTGAGTTGACCTGTCTCTTTATTAACATCAAATAAAACTAAATGGTTTCCATCAAAGAAGTAGTGAGGTGCTAATGCCGTATCTCCAGAGGGATTAAAGAATACTCCATGTAACCATTGAGTTTTATCTCCATATTGTATTGGGTCAGACTCTGCAAGAGTTCCTTTACTAACATCTAGTATTCTTATTGTATTGTTTGTCCATTCTGTAAAGTATGCAAATTTACTGGTTGGATGTAATGAAGGACCATGAATTTGGATATTGTTTGGAAACCACATTTTAGCTATTATTGGTTGAGTGTCATTATCTGTACGATTTTGTACAGTTGGAGTTGGTGGTTTAGTATTGGGTTCAGCTATTTTAATAACATTAGTAATGGTAACATCAGCTTTGCCTGCTTGCCAATCAATATTATTTATATCAAGTGCAAGTATTGTAGCAGGAGCAGTATCAGAGCTCATTGTACTAAGAAATGCCTTCTTTCCATCAGGTGTAATAACAGTATGAAGAGGCAAACTGCCAGTTGGATATTTAGGATTTGAAGAAAGATCTACTGTTATAATAGTATCACTAACAGGATCAATCAAGTACAAGACTGGTCTCATCATATCTGTGTTTATACTAAATGGATGTGATGTTAAGCCTTCTGTTGATGTTTGTTGTTGATTTGTTACAGTATTATCTGTATTTGATGCAGTAACATTTGATTCTGCAGATGTATTAGAATTAGTTTCATTTAAAGGAACATTTATTCCTCCACCTGTAATATTTCCATCTATTGTTGCAGTTTCTTGTGCAAAGATATTTGATGTACTTAGAAAGATACCAAACGGAGTCATCAGAAAAAGAAGAACAATAGATGAAAATACAATAGCAAATTTCTGATTAATCATCTTTTTTAAAATGTTACATATATTATAAAAAGTTATTCCTCTATAATGATTTTATAGATTAGATTTTTAGAATTTCATAAATACGATAAGTATATGTGTTATAGAGAAATTTTAGAATTACTGTAAACTAAGAGCCTTCTATCATTTCTATAATTTTTTGATGGCATGTATTATATACAGGACGTGAGTTAGGTCGTATCATTTTCTGTCTTTCAGTTTTCATGGATAGGAAATGATTTTCAATTTTCATCATTACTATTTTGATTTATCCATCGGTCAAGATTTGGTATTATCTCATACACAAATAATTATTAATTTGAGATATTTTGAGAGATAGAGAGAGTAGGAGGGAATTATCTTTTTTATTGCTAAAAACTTATTCAGATTTCTATAGTATTATATTATTATATTATCTTTTTAGATAGAAATTAACCATTACTACTTTAACTTCAAAGAATCTATATTCATCCTTCAAATCTCAGATATAATTAGGTTCATATTATTTAAATATTGAATAAATTCGATTCATTAAAAAACTAATGCGATATTTTTAGCAACTATACTATTAGCAGGAACAATTGCTCTATCTTCTGCCTGGTTTATGGCGGCAGCAAATGCACAATCTGAATCAGACTATGGATATAATAGCTATGAGAAACCATCACAGTAATAACCAACTTCACTATTCGATGAGTATTGTATGCTATACACCTGAATGTCAATTCTCTGTTTTGCATTCTTACAAGTGTGGATGTGATATGTTCTCCAAACAGTCTTTTTATTACAGATACAATAGTTTCATCCTTGTTACGCTGATTGTATAGAATCTTGTTGTTGTATCCACGTTTCATTTCCTTTCTATAGCTGCCTTTTGTTTTCCATATAGGTACATTCTCATATCGTGTAGGCATGATACTGAATCCATGTAGTTTCTCTCTTACAAGTACATGGTTATCTTCACTATCATATGCTTTATCTCCAACAACTACAGATAATGATTTTATATTCGATATTTTTGTTACAATAGGTTTGAAGTCTATATTGTCATGTCTTGCAGGTGCTCGTCTTATCTTTATAAAACAAATGATCTGTTGCAATACATCTGCACCAATAGATAATTTAGCATATTTTTTTATCATTACATCTATTTGTATAGTATTCTGATGCATGAGTCACCTCGAATCCAGTTGCATCCATTCCAGCAAATATGTGTCTTGCATGTGTAAAGAGGATAAATGATGAAATTATCCTTTCTAATAACGAGGTATTGATTCTATCAGTAAATTTTTGTAGGGTTATATAATGTGGTATTTTGGATAATTGTAAAAATAATCTCAAATAATATGCCTCAACAAGTCAGTCTGTAAACATTCTGTAACTCTTGCCTTCATACTGTCTTATTGTAACAAGTACTATGTGTTGCCATACCGTGAAGATGTGATTGCTTTTTCTATGAAGGTATAGTGGAATCCTACAATGCTTTAAAATACGAAATATTTGATCTGCTAATCTGACGTATTTAGATTGTTTATTCAATAATTATCTATAGAATGTTGTTAGCTATGATGTTTTCTACAGAGCCTATCTAACTATTATATCTGTATAAACATATGAACACCAGTAAACTGTTTATTCTCAATCCTAGTAAAGATATCTCTCTCATAGTATTTGGAACAATATATTATGATCTACCGTCAAGTTAGATGATATTAGATTTGCCAATGTTTATGCATCAGGTTTATCTTTTTTTATTATTACTTCTACTATTGCTTTGGTCTTCAAAGGATAAGCAAGTTTGATATCTATTTTATATTTATCAAATGCTTGATATATCTTTAAACATATTTTCGATGTAAATTTACAAACTTATGATGTTTTCTGTAATCATATATATATTTTATCTAAATGAGAATCAAATCTTTTTTTTGGTGTTTATTATAGTTTGTTTCTTTTATTATAGAATCATCTTTATATTATGCTCTATATACAAAGCAATTGTTCATTTCAATGTCTACTAGAATATAGTGACCATTATTATTATTAATATTATTATTATTTGATTCCGCTTTTTTTTACTATATTCTATATCTCTTTTTTTTGTTTTGATACTATTACCAGTAACCAATCAGTTAGCTAGACAAAGCTGTAAATATACATCAGAGATCTAGATCATATGTAAATATAGTACAGCTCATGTACCCCATCAACATAAAAATACATTACATAGAAGGAGCTCATGTGTAACACGGCTTTGATCTGTTGGATAGAAGAATAGACAGCAGCAAGAAAAGGCGTATGTTTAAAAGAACTTTTAATAGATTTTAATCAAAAAATTAAATTAGATAGCAGTATTGTACCTAACCATTACTTAATATATCTATTTATTTCATAAATATGAAACTTTGAATATATTACATATTCACGATCAGGCAGGAGTAGCATGTATTTTAGCAAAATTTCAAGAAATGCAAGGAGCAAAATCTAGAGTGATTTCTTTAGTTGGTAGCGATAAATATAGTATAAAAGAGTATTATAAAGATAAGGCAAATCTCGTCGAAAAAGACATTTTTTATCAGTATTGCCTAAAGGAGGCTGATACTTATGATATCATCCATGTACATAGTGTTGAAGGAATGGTACTTAAATTACGTAAAAAATATGGAAATAAGAAGAAGATAATTTTACATTATCATGGTACTGATTTGCGTGGAGCTTATAAAAAAAGACGTAGTTTAGATTTTAGATTGAAGCGTTTCGGAGTTCGAATAAAAAATAGATTAGTATTATTGAGAAATGGATATACAGGAAGTTTGCAACATACAGTACAAAAACTTTCAGATGCAGTATTGGTTTCTACACCAGACTTAGCAAAATTAGCTGATAATTCCATATATCTGCCAAATCCTGTAGATACTGAATTGTTTAATAAAAACAATAAAAACGATATTAAACAGGATGACAAATATGATGCAATTACTATTAAAACAGAAGCTATTGATATCCAAAAGACTTTAAATTATATTAAAGAAAGAAATTTAAACCACAATGTTTATGTCTACGATAGAATTTCTAGGCCCATTAAATATAAAGACATGCCTTATCTATTAAAACAATATAACACATTCGTAGATCTAAGATTTGTTAAAGGAGAACTTCTTCAAAATCTAAGTAAGACGGCTTTGGAAAGTCTGGCATGTGGATTACAAGTACTTAATTATCAATTAAAATATCTTAAACAATTATCTCCTGAACATGAACCAGTTAACGTTGTAAAAAAATTATTTAACATATATTCAGGTATACAAAAATGAGTTAAAATTGACTTTGAAACAATCAAATTCATATAGGTTTTTTGATATCTTTTAAATAGGATAAGATACTTTCGGATATTTTATTTTATTAATAACAATATAATATGGCATATGATCATATTGTAAAATGTCTATAATTAATCTAGCAAATGAATTGGCTCTAACAATATTAAAATCTGCTAGGTTATAACATTACTCTATTTAGGATTGGATCAAAATTAATATTCTATTTTTATTACCATAGATTAGGAACATTTTTGGTAAGCATTCAGTATATTTTTTTCATACTTTTCCCATAAAAGATTTCTTTTTGCAAAATTAAAGAGTTCAATCCTTTTTTTATACAAATCATTGATATTTTCTTTATAATGCTTTATTATTTTGATTAAATCATTATAATCTTCAATAGTCTCATTTTTTCCATCAAGCGTATTTGAAATCGTTTCTAATGACGATGTGTTAATAACTAATAAACCAGAATGAGCATAATCTGCATATTTATTGGGGTTCACATAAG
>JAATVJ010000018.1 GCA_014523515.1 Nitrososphaerales archaeon TH1177
TATAAAAAGTTATTGTTTATTTTCCCTATAGAAAATAGATTTGTCTGTTTTTTAGTAATTAAAATAAGTTAAATTACTTGAGTAATGCATCATAGATAAGTACATTATTAAGTTAACTATAAACAAAGTATCAGTTGTCTTATTTTTTATTACTAAAACATTAGACTATTATTTTAACACTAAATAGATAGATACCTTTTTAAATATGCTTTGAAAATGAAACTTATTCTGAATGAAAACAGTATCTGAAACGGGTGTTTCCAAAGGCATTAGAATTTTGCAGATAATAGTTGGAATCATAGCCATAGCTCTATCCATTGCAGTAATAGTAAATCCTGGATTTGGCATTGAAATTCTTGTCTTTCTTCTTTCAATTACATTATTCGTGGTAGGAATAGAGAGAGTATCGATAGGCTTCTTGCCATATATTACAAAATCATCTAGAACTAGTAATATTGTATTAGGTGGTTTAGCAATTGCATTGGCAATTATAGTTATAGGTTTTCCCATCTTTACAATAGGATTATTGGTTACTTTACTTGCTCTTGGTCTTCTATTTATAGGGATTGCAAGAATAGTTCATGGAATTGTTGATAAGCAGACCTCAAAATGGTCAAGAGTTT
Organism: Nitrososphaerales archaeon TH1177; assembly: GCA_014523515.1. Lineage (GTDB taxonomy): Archaea > Thermoproteota > Nitrososphaeria > Nitrososphaerales > Nitrososphaeraceae > TH1177. The sequence goes on from JAATVJ010000018.1 coordinate 624, forward strand.
TGCTTGTTGGAGTGGGAATATTATCTATAGGTATATCATTTATAGTCTTTATAAATCCCTTGTTAGGCATATTTATTCTGACATTTATGTTAGCAGTTAACCTTTTGATAATAGGAATAGAAAGTATTGTACATGGAGTGTCAGGTAAAAGGAATCTAGCGACTTCTGCATCATCATCCACTACTACTACTAATTAATTCGCATGGTCAATGAATAATAGAGAAAAAAATATCTCTATTTTTATTATTCTAAAATTATTTTTATAATTTATAAAAGATTAATGATGCTATATACACATATATCACTTCCATTGCTGTAGATGTAGATTTTCTTGCAATTGATTAGGTTATGACAATAATTGTAACAATAATAACAAATACTAACTTATTTTAGAAATGAGAATGATTCCTATGGAAAATTATTGCAAACCTCCAAAACCTACTCCATCGGAGTTAAAGTTAAGAAAGATATTAAAAAAAAACAAATTCCATTTAAAACTGATCAAGTTATTTGGTATACAAGTTGTGACTGTTTTACACCAGATTTGATAATTGGAAAACGCCTCATCATAGAAGTAGATGGCAAGGTACATGATAAAGAACATAGAAAAACATTAGATAGAATACGCAAGAGAGCATTAGAAAATATGGATTACACAGTACGTATAGTAAAAAATGAACAAGTTCGTGATAAACCAAACCAAATAGCAGATGAAATTAAAGAAATGTACTATAAGTTATCTGATACTGCTGAAAATAAAAAAAAGGAAGAAACTACCATAACGGAATTAAAAAAACCATTAGAGATTAAACCTATACCAAAAGATATACAATTCAATTTAGACTTTTGGGCTACAGAATTTAATAAGAAATTAAATGATGAAAATTGGTCAGTCGAATTTTTTAGAGAATCATTATCAAAGTATCATCCTGAATTAGTTAAAAATCAATGTGCAATAGAAAAACTAATTTTAGTATTACATGGGCTTAATCTTAGAAAAACTTTAGATGATGGTGTTGATAGTCTAGATTTTGAATATTCATTGAAATTCTTTAAAAAGAGTTTGAATTTATTACAAGAACTATTTCCTGATAATGGTAACATGATTGCTATACATCTAAAAAATATATTTAATGAATCTGCTCCAGGATTTTTTAAAAATTTAATCTTTAAAGGAGGACCAAATATAAACACAGGAATAGTTTCAATCAAAGATAAAGATTCCTTGATCTTCCATATTGATAATTTCAATAAATATTTATCTGAATTTGGAGTAACTGTAGAGCCTTCAGACATTATTCAGGAATGTAAAGCGACATTACAAAAATTTAGCAAAGAGAAAAAATTAAATTATAATTGGCTTATTGAATGGATTCATGCAAATTAAATTTACTAATTGGCTTTAATAACGCTCGGTAATTTTTTTAATAAGTTTGAATTTATCGGTCAAGTTAAGTTTTTAGTTGCGCAATTTTTGATTTTCAATTTGCAATATTCTAAATTCTTCCTTTAATACTTTTAGCATTTTCTGATAATGTTCTTTTTGCTCTAATGCTCATTTCGTATTTAGAATCACTTGCCAGATGTCGTTTGCCTAGATTAAGGTTTTCGGTTGTAGGACAACGAACTGAGGATTCAATGGAGGAGGTGGGATTTGAACCCACGAACCCCTGAGGGACGGGATTTATCATTGATTTCTACTGTTATCTTGAGTCCTGCGCGTTTGACCAGGCTTCGCGACTCCTCCAATAAAATAACTATTATACTTGAATATTAGAATTATTATATTTAATTATATAGTTTATAATGTTTTTATATATAATTAATATTGTCACGCAATAAAAATAAAAATAATAAATCTACAATATTGGAAGATTTTACCAAGGAAGTAATGAATGGACTAGCTAAAAAAAGAAAGAAACTAAATCCAACATTATTTTATGATCAGAAAGGTTCTGAACTTTTTGAGCAAATTTGTGTGCAGCCTGAATATTATTTAACCGTTACAGAATATAAAATTATAATAGAAAATATTAAGTTATTATTAAAATTATATGATAACAAAGAAGTTTGCATTGTAGAATTAGGAAGTGGGAGTTCAAGGAAGACAAAAATTTTGTTAAATTACTTTTTAGAAAAACAAAATGGAAATCTCCATTATTTCCCCATTGATATTTCTCAGGAATTCTTATATAAAAGTTCTTTGAAACTGCAGGGTGATTTACCAAAGATTATTATTCATCCTATAGCATCTGATTATTTTGATGGGATAGAAACAGTAACAAAATTTCTTGATTCTCAAAACAATATTCCCAATAATAAATTAATATTATTTTTAGGATCAAGTTTGGGGAATTTTGAACCAAAAGATGCAATAATTTTTTTAAGGAGTATAAGAGAAAAGGTCAATAAAGAAGATTCATTATTAATAGGATTTGATTTACAAAAGAAAAAAAATATTCTCGAGGCTGCGTATAATGATGTAGAAGGAATTACTGCAAAATTTAATTTAAATATTTTGGAGAGGATAAATAAAGAATTAGGTGGAGAATTTAATTTAGAAAATTTTGAACATTTAGCCTACTATAATCAACTTAAAAATAGAATTGAAATGCATTTAATTTCAAAAGTTAAACAAAAAGTTAGGATTAATAAATTAAACCAAGTTTTTGTATTTAAAAAAGGAGAAACAATACTTACAGAATACTCCTATAAATATACTCTAAAATCAATAGAAGAATTAGCAAATAAAAGTAACTTTAGAGTAGAAAGAAATTTTTTGGATAATAATAAATGGTTTAATATAGCATTATTAACACCATTTTAAAATTAACTAACTTCTTATTTAGCACATCGAAATCCTGCAAATAGAATTCGTTCATGTGGTTTAAAGTAGTTTCTATAACTATTTCTAATTTGTCGTATTGGTGTAGCAAATGATCCACCACGTAAAACTTTTTGATTTATTGCCCATTTATCCGTATATTCAGGGAATTTAGATCTAAAACCAGGATACAATGAATATTCAGAACTTGTCCATTCCCAAACATCACCGATCATTTGATAGCATCCATAGAAACTCTTGCCTTTTTCATATGAACCACATTTAGATGGCCTCCAAAGAAAAGATTCTAACAAGTTTGCTTGTTCTGGAGTGGGAATTTGATCCCCCCATGGATATTTTGTTTTCCTTTTTAGATCATCATTCCAACTAGCTGCTTTTTCCCATTCTGCTTCTGTCGGTAATCTTTTCTTTGCCCAATTTGCATATGCATCAGCTTCGTAGTAGCTAACATTCATTACTGGTTCATCTAAATTAATAGGAGATATACCGAAGAAATCTTTTTTCATCCAAACATCTCCTTTTTTAAACCAATAAAGTGGAGCAGACCATTTGAATTCTTGAACAAGATCCCATCCATCTGAAAGCCAATATTTGTATTTTTCATAACCTCCTTCTTCTATAAATTTCATAAAATCACCATTAGATACAGCAGTTGAGTCAATTTCATAATCATAAAGATATACTTTATGTTCTGGTAATTCATTATCATATGAAAATCCATCTCCAGTAAATCCAATATCAAAAAGTCCACCTGGAATTGTTACCATACCTTTTTTTTGAATACTGTGTACTTTTGTTTCAATATTATTATTTATTTTAAAAGGCCTGTAATTATCAGTAGAATCTGGAAATCTTTCAAAATAATTTTGAAAATCATATATCATCAGTTCTTGATGTTGCATCTCATGTTGATTGGCAAGTTTTAAATCGTACTGGATTTCTTTAGTTAAAGAATTAGATAATTCAATTTTTTCTAAAAATAATAATACTTTTTCATTTAAATATTTGCGATATTGAAGGCTTTGTGAAACAGTAGGCCTTGGAAATTGCCCTCGTTGATTTTTAGGAAGAATATTTTCAAATTTTTGATAATATGAATTTAGATAATCTAGGTTAATTTTTTCGAGATCCAGTTTCTCACCATATTTTAATAATATTTTGTGAAAGAACCAAGTTACATGTGCTATGTGCCAATTTGGAGGACTGCCAAAAGTATTAGATTGAATTACAGCATCTTCAATACTAAGAGTTTTGAATAGATTATCTGTCAGTTTCCTAACTTCGGTAAATTCCGCGATAAGATCTTCTACTTGTTTATTTATTACCTTAGTCATAGAGTTTATAAAAGTATTTAATGCAATAAATTATAAAAGTATTTGATGCAATAAATTCTTACTTTTTTTAAAAATTTATTTAATAAATTGACACAATAGATATAATAGTAAATTATAGATTGCTATATATTATAGGTGTAGATCAAACGAGTAAATTTTTTTCTTCGAATAGTAGAAATATGATAAAAAAATTAGTTGAAAATTCGTTTAAGAGTATTGATGAAGGGATATATAATGTAAGCAATATTGATTTTTCTCATGATGCTCTTAGTTTAAAAAAAAAGATTATAGATTACAAGTCAAAAAGCCTAATACCAATCATTACTGAAATAAAATTTTCTTCACCATCAAAAGGAGTAATTATGGATAGAAATAATGATACAGATTTGTTAAACATATCAAGAGAAATGATAAAAGGCGGAGCTATTGGTCTTTCAGTTTTAACACAGAAGTATTTATTTAATGGATCTATAAACAATTTTGTCACAATTAGACAGCATGCACCTATTCCAATGTTAATGAAAGATATTATTATAAGTGAAATACAATTAGACTGTGCTAAAAAGATTGGAGCAGATTATATTTTATTAATTATGAATATTTTTGATAAAAATCTTGCTGAAGGTGATCTAGATAAATTTACTGAATATGCACACAAAAAAGGATTAAATATTTTATACGAAGTTCACCATGAAAATGAATTTAAGGAAATTTTAAAATATAATTTGAAAAAACATGATCTAATAGGAATTAATAATCGTAATCTTGATGATCTTCAAATCGATTTACAGATAACAGAAAAATTATTAAAGAAATTTGATAAGGGAAAAAATGTGATTGTTAGTGAAAGTGGAATAAATAATTCTAATCAAATAAAACAATTAAGAAATGCAGGAGCTGATGCATTTTTGATTGGAACTAGCATAATGGAAA
>JAATVJ010000145.1 GCA_014523515.1 Nitrososphaerales archaeon TH1177
AGCAATAGATTAACTAGTTAATTAATTAATCTATCTTGAAAAATTTTACTATTAATATTTAATGATATTATTAATAATATCTAATATTATCATGGTTCAATTTTAATAAAAAGAATCTATTTTATAAAATTATATATATATAAATTAATTATTTTTGCATTTCATATATTTGTAGTAGAGTAAGAGAGATAGATAGAAGCTCAAGCTCTTACTCTTACTCCACAGTAGATATGTTATAACCGGTAGAAAATGGATAGTATTATGAGATTTATAAACTTTTACTTCTAAATGTGAATAAAATAGTAAAAAGTCTAAAGATAATTGAATTATATATATATAAAATTATAAAATAGAATATTTTCTAAAAATATTTTACAATAAGAATGGATATAACAAACATTGGTTGGGTAACCGTATGATTGGTTAGTTAATCAATTAATATCACAATCAATACGCGGTTGTTGTTGTAAATTTGCTATGACGAAAAATCCCCCTGTGTGAGTCAAAATTATTATTATTTTCTACTGGCACACAGGGGGGAAATTCGTCACAGCAAACTTCTATCTTTATCTATCTCTTATTGATTCGCTATTATCCCCTCCAGTTGTAATTGTTGCATCTTCAATTCCCTTATCTGTCTGACATACCCTTCTACAACTTTAGATTGTTTATCATATGCGTCTTCCATAAATGATATTGTATCCCTCCATTCTAACCATTGCTGAAACACTTTTATCATAAAGTCGTCTATTGTTTCCCTTCTAGGTTTTACTCTAGACACCATCTGGTCCAATTCTAGAGAAACAGCCCAGGTAGTCTTTGGGACAGGTGCCTTGTTACCAAATCTTCTACCCATGTTACCTCAACTCAACTCGTCTTTGAAGAATTGTAAACCATGAGCAGCACCGTTTGAGTAAATTTTCAAAGAATGGTGAATGTCCGACAATTCATAATTTCCTTTATACTTCCATTCTTCTTCCTTTTGTTGGTGGTGTTCAAATGCTTGTTGCCAGCCCTCTATCTTGTAGTCAAGATATTTTTCTAAAACCTTGATAATTTCATCTGTACATCCATCTCTGTACAATGGGTCATTTTTATGACCTATAATATCAATAATTTGTTTAATCTCTTGTCTTAGCGTTATTATTATCTTGTCATCATTATCATCATCATTATTATTCTTCTTTCTTCGTCGTTTAATCGTCATCATTTTAAATCTTTCAACTCCTGCTGCTGCTGCTGCTGATTATTGTTGTTCTTGTTATTATTGGCTTCATTCAAATATCTCTGAATGAGTTGTTTAAATGAATCAGGATATTCTTCTGATGGAGTTGTTTCTGCTAACGAATGCACAATCTTGGTTACTTCTTGACTCAAGAAATTGTTAATTCTCTTGTCTTCTGTACTTCCCTTGTCGGCATGAATGTTTGCAAATATTCTCAAAAGTCTGGCAATATTCTTGTTTAGTCTTAGAACAACGTAGACCTTTTCGTTTTCTTTATCAATATTAGTATTAGAAGTCATTTTTCTTCCTCTTCTTTAATCAATCCCACCAGAAACCTTTGTCAACTTCAGCCCATACTTCCAATATTGGAACACCTTCAACACTCTTGTCCCTATAGGAAAATCCTTCACCTCTCTTCAAAGCATTAATCATTTTATCTGCTGGTGGACCAACAATAACAGTTATTTTGACCTCGTAATCATAGGGATTATCCTGCTGTTGTTGTTTCTCCTCCCTTTGTTGTTCCTGTATACATTTATTGTTATTATTATTATTATTATTAGAAGTCATATTCCTCATCTCTATATGAAGACTTTGCTGTTGTTGCTACTACTGTTTGTTGTTGTTGAGAAGAAGGATATCTTGTTGTTGAGAAGAAGGATATCGTTTTGCTTCTTGTGGTAGTTTGTCAATATCTTTCAAAGTTCCTATCCCCTAGAGATACGAAAAGGAAAGCATCTGGATTGCTATTAGCTAAAGGGTGTGAATCAATCCAATCCTTGATATATTGGATAGAAATTATTAAAGGAAGAGTCCTGGGTTTAGTCTTGCTTTGTGTTATATGTACTTCTGCATATTGCAGATCGGTAGTAGATGATACTTTAAAGGTAATATCTTTAATTTTTAAATTCAAAAGTTCGTGAGGTCTTGCAGAAGTATCATTAGCTATTGCATCATAACACCTGTCTCTTTTCGAAGGGCAATATTTTAAGAAGAGGGCATGGTCTTCATCGGTCCAGATATCAGCTGGTTTGATGCTGATTTCTCTTTTCTTGGAAATTGCTTGATTCCCTGCATACACTCAGGTGTTATCCATTTCTTTGGATCCAATTCATTATTATCTTTATAATAAAAATTGTAGAACCATCTAAAAAATTTATTTAAAATCATCTGTCTCGTGTTATATGTTTCAATCCATTTGTGAGTAGGATCATCTGTCTCTGTCTTTCTTGCAGAATTCAAAAAATCAATTATGTCATCTTTGGTTATTTTTTCAAAGTCTTTGTAATGAGAATATTCACTAAATAAAGATAAAATTTTGATATGTGTTAAAGTTGTATTTAGCTGGACATTCCGATTATTATGTTCCATTATCAAGAATTCATAAAAAATCTTTGTATTTTGCAAATTTGCACTAGACATTTTTTTAAAAATAGAATTGAGATAGAGAAAATGAGAACCTTTACATATGGATTTAACTTTTTTTTCTAAATTATCAACAACAACAATGTGATTAGCAAGATTTTTTGTTTTTTTGTTTTTGTTTAGTCACTGTCATATTATTTGTAAACGATATAGTTTTTGTTCCTCTTCTTTATAAAAACTATGTATAATAACAATACTAGAATGGTTGATATTATCTACAATATCATTTATTACTTCGTGTCGCAACTCCATAATCTTTTATATATACAAATTTATAATCATCTTTATTTATGAAAAATTTTCCATTATTTATAATCCATTCAATAGGGATTGGGAATTCTCTCAAAGTTACAATTGAATGAATATTGTTTTTTATTAAACATTTAGATTGTTTAGAAGTTATAGGAGTTTCGTTACCCCCAAGTTTATTGTAAATTATCCAAAACATTTATTTTATTGCTTATTTTGTTATGAAACCATCTAAATAAATTGCATACGCTTATCATTCCATAAAATAGATTTATAATTATTTATATTTTTACTATGAAAAATAGTAAAAAATTATTATCATTTATATATTTTTGAAAAAATTATAAAGAAAAGTTTTGAGAATACATAAGTCAAACTTCTATTAGCGTTATTATAATTTAAAAAGGTATATTTAAGATTCCTATATGCCTAAATGTAATATGTCATAACTTTTAATTCTAACAAATTAGGATGATTTTTTCAATTAAGTAAATATAATAAAGATCTTTTGAAAATAGCATATATTACCATAATTATAATCAATTAAAAGTCGTTCAAAGATCAAAATTGATTATTTGTTAAAGAATTATTCATTTAGCAGTAAAAAATAACAAATAGACGCATCTCTATTGCGAATTTAACTATTACGTATAAACACTAATGGTATTTTAACTAAAAATACTTTATTATTAAGTATATAATAAACTAAACATAAAAAAATTCGTATAATATATTTACACAAGATAATTAAGAAAATAGTTTCTCTAATTTATTGAATAGATTTGCTACATTAGAGAAATAAGCTGCAATGTGGAAAAAATCAAAAGCTTTGCAAATTAAACAAAAAATAGTTAATTTGATTTGTAATACCAGTAATTTGAATTTCCAATAACAGAAGAATTCGTAATTGGTACAGGAAGGGTGGTTTTACCTATAAAGATAACAAAACATATCCAAATTTATTGGAGTTTCTTGCTTATAACATTAATTCTACAATACTCATTGAAAATAAAAATTATCATTTTGGAATAGGAGAAATTGTTATACTAAAAGATAATAAGATGCTTTAGAAAATTTATTTTTATCTACAACTGAACTTGTTAATAATATAAAAACAATGATGAGTCATGATAGGTTTAACCATTTAAATTTTTCTCAGACCTTTAAGTGTTTAAAAGAAACGAAAGATTTTATTTCTTCAAAAAGCCTTATATTTCTCTAATATGTACAATTAAAATAAAATTTAGAGTTATAGTAACAGTCATAATAAAAAATAAGGTAATGATTATATAATACGATTAATAATAAAAACTATGAAAATGAAATATAAAATATTAGTAAAAACTTTTTTGATGATTATGCCTTTGATATCTCTTACTACTATATTTGCAGGCGATAATAGATTTTCTACCCCTCTTACAGGAATGGAAGAAGTTCCTCCAGTTAATACTAATAGTACAGGTATAGCATTATTTGAATTGGTAAACAATAATATAAATTTCAAAGTAAATGTTACTAGTCTAGATAATATAAAAGCTGCTCATATCCATTCAGGTGAATTTGGACAAAATGGAGATATAGTTGTTACATTATTCCAATCTGCAACTCCAACTGATGTTCTCAATGGTACTTTAGTTGAAGGAAAAGTAGCTGCAGGTGATCTTCAAGGACCACTAAAAGGGAAAAATATTAATGACCTTGTTCAATTAATAAATAACACTAAAACATATGTTAATATACATACAGAACAATATCCAAATGGAGAAATTCGTGGTCAAATAACGACTGTTAATGCTACTAATTTTGGAATTTAGATAATATCTAAATAGTATTTATTTTATCTTCTTTAATGTAACTTTTAGTCAACTAATTTTTTATAATTATTCATACTTTAAATCTTCTTTCTACTGCAAAAGAGTCATGGAAAATATTATTTAATGATTCTTTATTAAAATAAATTAAAACTATATATTTTTTATACTAATTAGAGATATTTATACCTGAATCATATGTTATCGATTTCAATAGTTTTCTATTTGTAATTGGCAATACAAATTTCAAATATATATTCTAATACAATAAACATGGTAAATGTATTCTATAACAATATTGTTTTGTAATGTTTGCTTTAAAATATTGAAATATGCTATGATTATATTTTTATGCTAAAAGAAAGAATTAGTTTAAAGGATAAAAAAAAGATTAAATAGAAAAAAATTTTTAGTTTTGGGGAGTTGGTTCAGGTTGAGGTTCAGGTTCAGGTTCAGGGTTAGGTGCCGGATCAGGATCGACAACCTCAAGTCTAATAAAATCTAAATTCTTCATACTAATGAATTAGCAACATGTTTTATAGCACTTTTGAAATTATCAACCTTGCTGTTAGTCATATCATATTTAGTTTATATGCTATTAATTCTTTAATTACAAAATTTAAATAAAACAATTCAATTTTTAAAATATCTTTATAATCCAAAAATAAGAATTATGTATAATATGACCTTTAATAATAGAATTACAAAATTTCAATTAGACTATAAAATTATTTATAGAAATTCTTGACCCATTAAATTTATTTCTGTTAGAGAAAATAAATAGTTTAAAAGATTTATTTGCTATTATAAATGGATAATTGTAGTTATATGCAATGGTAACTAAAAGAAATTATAAAAAAGAAAACAAAAATATTAAAATTATGATAATAGAAGATGATTTAGATATCCTTCTTTTATATAAGGACTATTTGATTAATAAAGGATTTTTAGTATCAGCCACATCCACTACTGCTAATGAGGCTCTAAAAGATTATGAAAACTTTTATCCAAATTTAATTATTTTAGATTATAACCTTCCTGGAAAAACAACTGGATTAGAGGCTGCTAGACAAATCCTAGGAAAATACCCAAATGTTCCTATTATAATAATAACCGCATATGAAATAGTTAAAAATGAATTATCTCAAGACCAATTTTTTACAGATAAAAAAATAATCCTTTTACCCAAACCTATTAAATTACATATTCTTGAAAATAATATCAAAAATTTATATATTAAATAGATCAATAATAACAAGTAATTTTTATTCTAACTTCTATGGAAAATAATTATTATTTTTATACTTGCAATAAATAATTTGATATTTTTTATTATTGGTAAAGTTACGTAATAAAAATTATCAAAGGACACCATTCATATAAAGAATAAGATGTTCTATTTTAAAAATCATATCAATTAAAAAATTCCTGAATTATTAAACCATCTAGAGAATTTAAATATTAAATTTCACTTTAGTAAATTCATTAATTTTAGGTATTTTATAGTAAAAATTTTTTTATATAAATATTCTTACTGTTAACATAAAAGTTATTTAAATATAAATAAATAGATAAAAATATTATTGAATATTAAAGTCTATGATAAAAAATAATAGATCTCTAGAAGACTTAGAAAATTCTTTAGAAGTTTATTTGGATTTCAAAAATGATTTAATTCTTATTGCTCATCATATCAACGAATCAGTCGTTTATTCTATACATAATGAGGATATATTACAAAGTAATATTAAAAATAAGGATTTTTTTAGAGATTTAATCACAAAAGGAAATTGGAAGAAAATTAGTGATTTGTATTAACAATAATTAAAGACTTTTTTATAATATCGACAATAACATATTCAATAATTGTAAATTAAATAAAAATGTTATAACAACCAAATGTAAAAAAAATCAATTCTTTATTTTTATCATTTTATTGATAGTTCTAGATGAAATATTGCAAATTTAATTTAAATTTATGATCTAATAATGCAAATGTAAAGGCTGTACTTTTAAAATTATTATCTATTATTTTTAACAAATTTGTATTCTATTTGATCCAAAACAAAGTTGATGTAATCTTTTGTTATTAATGAATTAATCTTTATATTATTCCACATCGATAAATAATTAATAATAGAAATCAGTAAGTCCATTTTTCTATCAACTTCTTCTTCATTTCTACAAATTCTTATTGTTTCACTGACTTCATTTGCAATCATATATTTAGATCTGCAAAATAATTAATAAATGAGTAAATTTTTATCTCTAAAAAAACGATGTATCTAGCTTAATAATTAGCTTTCAATTTTAAAATGGTATTTTAAGATAAACTCCTTTACAACTATTTATATACTTTAAATTGCTATTTTTGCTTTTACGGATGATTCTGTTACTTCAATATTACTGTCTAAACCTACTATATTTAAAGTTGATTTTATATATCCCTGAAAAAATATAGATCCTTTTTTTCCTAATCTGTGTCTAATAACTATAATTTTTTCACCTTGTTGATCTATTTGATCATAAGTACCTAATAATCCATATCTACAAAGAATTTTTTCTAAGTATTCAAAAACATTTTCCTGATCTAAATCTTTTTTCCAAAATAGTATTGTATCTTTAGGAATTGTTTCTCCTAATTCTAATCCCATTTTAAATAAATTTTGGTCATCCATGAATTCTAATAATTTAGTTAGAATGTCTCTGTTTAGTATTACTAGGTCAATTTTAGATAAAAAACGATTAAATTCAGAATAATGTTTAAGAATAATATTTACTAATGCATTCACAGATATGCCCATACGTTCTGCTTCTTCATCTAAGATATTAGAAACATCTTTTTCCACTCGAAAAGAACGAGTTGCATTAGTCATTATAGAATATTAATTTAACATCTATAATTGTGTTATGTTGTGTTTATTTGTGTTTAAGAGTATTTTTTTTATTAAATTTAATAAATTGTAAACAGAGTCTTTAATTAAGTTTATTTATTTTTGGAAACTATGAGTACAATGCCTAAAACAATACAAACAGAAATTATTGAAAAAAAAAGTAATGATTGTCCAAATTGCGAAAATCAAAAAATTATATTTGATTCGAACAACGGGGAAATGATTTGTACATCCTGTGGAATGATAATAGAAGATAGACTAGACTCTTCTGGCATTGAATCAGAACCA